>NZ_JAKUFR010000018.1:0-71953 GCF_022663555.1 Bacillus cereus group sp. BfR-BA-01381 | reverse complement strand
GTATGCGTTTTGTTGAAATTGTTGTTCTTGATTTTGTAGGGGTGTGTATGGATTTTGTTCATATTGTTGTTCTTGTTCCTCATATTGTTCTTCATACCGTTCTTCCTGCTGCTGAGGGTAAAATGGTTGTTGTGGATAAGGCGGCTGATTATTATAGAACATATTTATTCCTCCTTCATGATGATGCTTACCACCTAGTGTATGGGCGGACAAGAAAATATGTGATGAAAAAATGCGGGCGTGTTACAATAAGTAACTGGGTGAAGATAAAATGACAAAACAAGAAAAGATAGAAAAAACAATTACTTTTGTAAAACATATTTTAGAAAAAGATGCGAGTGGGCATGATTGGTATCATATTGAGCGCGTACATAAACTGGCGATTTCTTTATCAGAGCAAGAAGGAGGAAATCGTTTTATAATTGAAATGGCAGCATTACTTCACGATGTGGCAGATGAGAAGTTAAATGAAAGTGAAGAAGCAGGAATGAAAAAAGTTTCTGATTGGTTAGAAGAGTTACATGTTGAAGAAGAGGAAAGTAAGCATGTTCTTCATATTATCGCCAATATGTCTTATAAAGGTGGTCATGGCGGTAAAGTGGAGTCAATTGAAGGGAAGATTGTTCAAGATGCAGATCGCTTAGACGCTCTTGGTGCAATTGGAATAGCTCGCACATTTGCGTATGGCGGGGCGAAAGGGAGGTTAATGTATGATCCAACTATTCCTCCTCGTGAAGTGATGACGAAAGATGAATATAGAAAAAATAATGACCCATCTTTAAATCATTTTTATGAAAAACTTTTAAAGCTAAAAGGCTTAATGAATACGAATGCAGCAAAACAAGAGGCTGAAGTTCGTCATCGTTATATGGAACAGTTTATTGAACAATTTATGAAAGAGTGGAATGCACAAATATGAAAATGTTAACTGTGGAAAACTTATCAAAATCATATGGAGAAAAACCGTTATTTGATGGATTATCATTTAGTATTGCAGAAGGACAACGTGCCGGAATTATCGGTGTAAACGGTACTGGTAAATCAACTTTATTAAAAATTATTGCAGGGGCAGAAATTCCTGATACAGGTGATATGACTCATTCACGTGGATATACAATTAGTTATTTATCACAGCAACCAGAGTTTGATGAACAATTAACAGTATTAGAGCAAGTCTTCCATGGTGATACACCTTTAATTCGTCTTCTTCGTGATTATGAAAAGGCGCTATTACATATCGAAAAAGATCCAAGTAATGAAAAGGTACAGGAACAATTATTTGCAGTGCAACAACGTATGGATGCGATGAGTGCATGGGAAGCAAATGCGAATGCAAAATCGTTATTAACGAAATTAGGAATTACGGATTTCACAGCAATTGTTGGAAATTTATCTGGTGGACAGAAAAAACGTATTGCGATGGCGCAGTGTTTTATTGAAACACCAGATCTATTAATTTTAGATGAGCCTACGAACCATCTTGACCATGAGACAGTTGAGTGGTTAGAGGAATATTTAGCAAGGTACACAGGTGCGGTATTACTTGTAACCCATGATCGTTATTTCTTAGATCGTGTGACGAATCGTATTTTCGAATTAGATAATGGAAAATTGTATAGTTATGAAGGAAATTACAGTACGTTTTTAGAAGCGAAAGCACTTCGTGAAGAACAAGAACTTGCGCAAGAATCAAAACGTCAAAACTTATATCGCCGTGAACTAGCGTGGATTCGCCGTGGTGCAAAAGCTCGTTCGACAAAGCAAAAGGCACGTATTCAACGTTTTGAAGAGTTAAAAGGTCAAGAAGGGCCAGCTGCAAAACAGTCAGTTGATATTGCGCTTAGCGGTAGTCGCCTTGGGAAAAAAGTACTTGAGTTAAAAGATGTAACGAAAAAATTTGGCGATAAAACAGTATTAAACAACTTCAATCATATCGTGAAACCAGGCGATCGTATCGGAATTATTGGAGCGAATGGAAGCGGGAAATCTTCGCTATTAAATATGCTTGCAGGTAAAATATCTCCTGATAGTGGTGAAATTGAAGTTGGGCAAACAGTAAAAATCGCTTACTATACGCAAGAAAATGAAGAGATGAATTTAAATCAACGTATGATTGAATACATTAAAGAGATCGCGGAAGTCATTCATACGACAGACGGAAAAGTAATTGGTGCGTCTCAAATGTTAGAACGTTTCTTATTCCCACCACATTCACATGGTACACCGCTTGGCAAATTATCTGGCGGTGAAAGAAGACGTTTATACTTATTACGTATATTAATGGGAGAACCGAACGTACTATTACTGGATGAGCCTACGAATGATTTAGATACACAAACATTAACGGTGTTAGAAGATTATTTAGAAGATTTCCCAGGTGTCGTTTTAACTGTATCGCATGACCGTTACTTCTTAGATAAAGTAGTAGATGAATTATTCATCTTTACGGGAGAAGGAGAAGTGCGCGAATTTCTAGGTAGTTATACGGATTACTTAGAAATGGAAAAAACGAGAGAACTTATTGAGAAAGCGGAAGTGCAGAAAGAGAAAAAAGTAGTAGAAGAAGCACCGAAACAACAACGTAAGCGTAAACTTTCATATAACGAGCAGCGCGAATGGGAAACAATTGAAGATACAATTGCGGAACTTGAAGAAAAGCTAGAATCAATTGGAGAAGAGCTTGCGAATGTTGGTTCTGATTTTACGAAAGCGCAAGAATTGTCTGAAGCACAGCAAAAAACAGAAGAAGAGCTAGAAAAAACGATGGAAAGATGGAGTGAACTATCGGACATTGTTGAAGGATTAAAATAAAAACAAGCTGCATATATTGAAAAGTAAAGAGAAAAACTTTACACTATTGGTAGAACCTATTTTAGGAGGGAAAAAATGAGAACATCTAATCCAATGTTGAAAAAAGAGGCATTCCGTAAAGAAGGAGCAAGTGCTTCTGCGATGACTATTGGCGGAACAGTAGGCAAAACGTTTATTATGCTTATCTTGCTACTTGCAACGTCTGTCTATTCATACATACAGATGATAGAGGGTACGATGAAGATGCCAGTATTAATTGGCGCTTTAATCGTTGCGGCAATCATCGCATTTGCGTCTATGTTCTTCCCGCGTATTTCACCTTTTGGTGCACCAATCTATGCGGCGGTAGAAGGGGTTGTATTAGGTAGTATTTCAGCTGTTTATACAATGAAGTTTGGCGATTCTATCGTTTTAAATGCTGTATTACTAACAATCTCAATTCTATTTGCGATGTTAGTGTTATATGCAACACGCGTAGTAAAAGTAACGGATAAATTCCGTACAGGCGTGATGGCAGCAACACTTGGAATTATGGTTATGTATTTAGTCGTATTTCTACTAAACATGTTTGGTGTAACTGTTCCGTACATTCACCAAGGTGGTACGATCGGTATTATTATTAGTGCAGTTGTTATCGTAGTTGCTGCATTAAACTTATTACTAGATTTCGATTTAATCGAAAATGGTGTACGTAGTCAAGCTCCGAAATATATGGAGTGGTATACTGCAATGGGACTAATGCTTACATTAGTATGGTTATACTTAGAAATTCTTCGTTTCGTTTCTTACTTTACGAAAAATGACTAATAAAAAAATCCTGCGTGAAAAATGCAGGATTTTTTTATTTTCAAAGATATATTGATGATGTGGTATAATATGGATGTTGGTAACCTTAAATTGAAGGGGATGGAATATGATGAAAGAGAAGAAAGGGATTATGAAAAAACTATTTTCTAAAAGTTTTTTCATAGAACTAGATGATGCTTTAACGTATCCATCGGGAGAAGTTATTACTTCAGCTATTGAAAGTTATGCAGCTGAATGTAATGAACAACTGAAATTTGAGAGTAAAGTAAAACCGATAACTTTCTACTTAGAAGAAGTATTATATCGTGCGGAAGTAAAGATGGCCCGCGGAGGATATTACATTTCATGCAGTGAAGTATAATTTTTTGAAACCTTACATGTTTAAAGTATGTAAGGTTTCTTTTTTGTTTTTATAAGATATAAAAATATATTTTTTATTATAAAGTATACTATTTTAAGCTTTTTACCCTTCATATATTTTTCTTTACAATGAAGAAAAATATGAGAGGTGGTATAACTTATGATGAATCGAGTTGTATTAATCGGTAGATTGACAAAGGAGCCAGAATTATACTACACAAAGCAAGGCGTCGCGTATGCACGAGTATGTGTTGCGGTGAATAGAGGTTTTCGAAATAGCTTAGGTGAGCAGCAAGTAGATTTTATTAATTGCGTCATATGGAGAAGGTCAGCTGAGAATGTAACTGAATATTGTACGAAAGGTTCACTTGTTGGAATTACTGGACGTATTCATACGAGGAATTACGAGGATAATCAAGGAAAGAGAATATATATAACGGAAGTTGTGATTGAGAGCATTACATTTTTGGAGAGAAGGAGGGAGGGCGCATCGTAAGAAGAGGGCTTAGTAATATAGCCCTCTATCACTTTTGATTGATCCCTTCCCAAACAACATCTAATTGTTGGTTGAGTGTATTTTTCACGTTTATTTCATTAGCATGTAATAGTGAATGGGACATTAATGTATAAAAATAAGTACTCATAATAGTAGAAGTGATAATATGTATATCCCATTGACTGTTTAATTTTCCTGTCTCTTTCGCCTCTGTAATAATTGAAGACAAACCTTCTTGTAGCTGCTGTATACTTTTTACTTCATTTTCTACTAAGTAATTAGACTTTATAATCTCAAAGACGGCATGCTTCATTAAATCACCATGTCCAGTAAAACGGTCTAGTAAGTCTCCTAGAACAAGTTTAATTCTTTCTTTTGGATGTTCTACATTTGCATATGTTTTTAAACTTTCATTCCATAGTTCAATTTGAGAATCACCTAAAAATAATAATATGTTTTCTTTTTTCGGAAAGTAATTGAAGAAAGTTCCTTTTGCAATCCCGCATGCAGTAGTAATATCTTGAACCGTTACATTTTCGTACCCGCGTTCTTGGAAGAGTTGTACTGCTTTTAGGAATATAAGTTCTTTTAATTCTTTTTTTCTCGTTTCTCTCAGCATATAATCTACTCCTAACACAAACAATTATATCTGTTTAATAGATAATCTCAAATAAAATCTTACTTCATGATTAAGTTTAATGTAATTGAAAGAAGGATAGAGAATGCTGTTTCTTATTATTATTATAAATGAAAGTTATATAGTTCATGTGCTTGCCTTTCAGAAATCCATTTTGGAATACGTTTCATTACTTCATTTCTTACTATAGTTAAAGGTTTACTTTCTATTTGCGCCATTTTTCCAACTGTCCACGCAGTGTTTGAGATTTTTTCAATTCTATCTCGTCTTTTTTGTTCGTATTCTATAAATGCTTGACGATAATGGGCATTATTTTTGATGCATTCAGCCAAAATAATCGCATCTTCAATTGCTTGGCAAGCACCTTGGCCTAAATTCGGAGTAAGTGCATGGGCAGCATCCCCAATAAAAACGATGCGTTTTTCAAAAAACTGATTCATTGGCATAATGTCTACAATATCACGATGAATCATATGAACGTCCGATGCATTATGCAAAATAGATGGTATGGGATTGTGGTAAGATTTGAAATGATTATATAAATCTGCTGTTGTGTAAGCTTTGTATTTTGGATCTCTAGCTTTCGCGTTTATGAGCGCATACCAGTATACTTCGTTGTTGGGAAGAGGGACGATACCAAATCTACCGTTCGTTCCCCAAGTTTCAATAAAATCATTTGTTAAAGAAAGATTATTAGTAGGAGTTATGCCACGCCAACACGTATATCCTGCATAACGATAATTATCCCTTTGTGTTACTTGTTTTCGAACGACAGAATGAATACCATCGGCAGCAATCAGTATATTGCCAAATGCTTCACTACCATCTTGAAATACTATTTTTAAGGCGTCTTCCTTATTTCGTTCTATTTTTACACATTCTTTTCCCCATTCGACAGTATCTTCTTGTAGTTCAGAAAGTAGCAATTGATGTAAATCTTTTCTATGAATAGAGTACATTTTTGGATAACAAGATGGGATAATCAATTTATTGAAAACAGTTCCTTTTTCGGATACAAGGTTAAAACCGTCACTTTCGTTGCCGAATTTTTTGATTTTTTCAGAAATCCCGTATGGCTCAAGTGCTTGCATTGCATTCGGAGCAATGATAATACCCGCACCAGCAACAGTAGGCTCAGTGTTTTTATCATATACTTTTACTTCTATTCCTATTTTTTGTAAGGAAATTGCTGCGCAAAGTCCAGCAATACCGCCACCAATAATTATGACATTGTTCATTTGTTATCACTCCACCTTTGAATGACTTTGTTCATAAAATGACTATGGTCATTTTATGAGTTAAGGTTAATCCCTTTTTATGTAATTGTCAATTATACTTTTAACTATAGTTATGGAATGATTAGGTGAAAATAGAATGAATGAAACTTCCCAGCAATGTAGAAAAGTAAATAGTAAAATTAAGCATCCGAGTAGGAGTATAGAGTGATAACATGTTACAATACAGCTAAGAACATGCAATAAAGGAGAGTTTTTTACGTGAAGATTAAAGCAATTGAACCGACGCCAAGTCCAAATACAATGAAAGTTATTTTGAATGAAGTATTACCATCAGGAGCACGTAATAATTATACAAATGAAAATAAAGAACAAGCGCCAATGCAAGTGCAAGAAATTTTGAAAATTGAAGGCATTAAAGGTGTATATCATGTAGCCGACTTTTTAGCAGTGGAGCGAAATGCAAAGTATGACTGGAAAGTTTTATTACAGCAAGTTCGTGCTGTTTTTGGCGAAGAAGTAGTAGAAGAAAGTGAAGAACAACAACTTGCTCATTTTGGAGAAGTGAAAGTATTTGTTCAAATGTTCTTTACTATCCCAATGCAAGTAAAGTTAACAGATGGAACGACGGAAGAACGTGTTGGTTTACCTGACCGTTTTAAAGAATCAATTATGAAAGTTCAAATGTCTGCACCAAACGTTGTAAAAGAACGTAAATGGGTGGAACAAAGTACACGTTACGGTAATTTTGAAGAAATCGGGAAAGAAGTAGTAGAAGAGATTGTTGCTGCTTATCCGGAAGAACGTGTAAATGAAACGGTTAAAGAATTATTAAATCAGGCAGGTGCTGTTGAAGTAACGATTCAAAAGCGTGAGCCATATAAAGTAACAGAAGAGATGATGAAAGATGCTGACTGGAAAAACCGTTTTGCAGCTTTAGAACAAATGGATCCTACTCAAGAAGATATTCCAGTGTTGAAGATGGCGTTAGATGATGAAAAAGTTTCGATTCGCCGTTTAGCAACAGCGTATTTAGGTATGGTAAAAGGTGATGAAGTATTGCCGTTATTATATAAAGCGCTATTAGATCGTTCAGTAAGTGTTCGCCGTACAGCGGGCGATTGCTTATCAGATGTAGGTAATCCGGCGGCGATGTTCGTTATGATTAAATCTCTGAAAGATTCAAGTAAATTAGTACGCTGGCGTGCAGCGATGTTCTTATTTGAACTAGGAGACGAAAGTGCGATTCCAGCATTAAAAGCAGCGCAAGATGATCCAGAGTTTGAAGTAGCGATGCAAGCGCGCTTAGCATTAGAGCGTATTGAAGGCGGCGAAGAAGCAAAAGGTTCTGTATGGAAACAAATGACGGAGTCTCGTAAAGGGGAATAATGTATGATTGTTTTCTATGATAGTTGGTGTCCGATGTGTACGGCGGTTGCAGAACGTACGAAGAAATTAGATAAAAAGGGTAAGGTGAAATTTGTTTCATTTCGAGATGAAGATGTAGTTGAGAAGTATGAACTTTCTCAAGAATTACAAAGTAAGATGGAACAAAGATTGTATATTTTTAAAAATAATAAGTGGTATGACGGCATTCATAGCATACATGTATTAGCAAAGTCCATTCCATCTTATCGGTTTGCGGTGCCTTTTATAAAGCTATCTATCGTACTTGGATTTGGAAGTAACGTATATGATTATATCGCTAACAATAGAAAACTTGTCCCAGTGGGACATTGCCGTGAAGGGGTTTGTGAAATCCCTACAAAAAAATGAAATCATCGTTATCTTTCTTTTGCACCTATTAATAGAGCGTGATATGATGAATTTGGAATGAAAGTTGAAGGAGAGATTACAAGATGTCAAATGCTTATGAAGAATACATGCGCCAAATGGTAATCCCAATGCGTCAAGAATTAGTGCGTTCTGGGTTTGAAGAGTTAACTACAGAAGAAGCTGTAACAGAATTTATGGAAAACACAACAGGTACAACTTTAGTAGTTGTAAACTCTGTTTGTGGTTGTGCAGCTGGTTTAGCACGTCCATCAGCAGGTCAAGCGGTTGTTCGTGCTGAAAAACAACCTGATCATCTTGTAACTGTATTTGCAGGTCAAGATAAAGATGCTACTGCAAAAATGCGTGAATACTTCGGAGAAATTCCTCCATCTTCACCATCTATGGCATTGTTAAAAGGAAAAGAAGTTGTTCACTTCATTCACCGTCATGAGATTGAAGGTGCAACTATGGACGAAATTATTACGAACTTAGAACAAGCTTTCGAAAAGAATTGCTAAAGAAGGGGGAGAGTAAATCTCCCTCTTTTCTTTATATAGAGGTGAAACAATGATAGTAACAACAGCAGGAAGAACGAATAAAGAAATGATAGATTATGCGAAACAGGTAGCCGCAGAATTAAATCGTTCATTCGTTAAACGTAATGATATACCAGTACATAAACTGCATGAGCAGTATGAACAAGATGTACTTGTCGTAGGCAAAAACCGATTAGCCATTTATCCAAAAGGAACAGAGGAGTCGTTTTTCTTTCATCCAAACTCAGCAATGTTTCGTGTGAAGAGATTAATGCGCGGAGAACACGATCCGTTCGTACAAGCTGCTAAATTAGAAAGCGGAATGACAGTGTTAGATTGTACGCTCGGTATGGCATCAGATAGTATTGTGGCTAGCTATATTGTTGGTGAAAGCGGAAAAGTAACCGGACTTGAAGGCAATGAGTATATGGCTTATATTATGGAAAATGGTTTGAAAACATGGTCTTCATCCGTTTCTGAAATTGATGAAGCAATGCAACGAATTGATGTAAAGCAAACTGAGCATTACGCATTTTTAAAACAATGTGAAGATAATAGTTATGATGTCGTATATCTTGATCCGATGTTTGAAGAAACTGTTATAGAATCAGATGGAATAAAAGGATTAAAACACTTCGCTTTGTATCATGATATTACTGATGAAACAATTGCAGAAGCGAAGCGTGTGGCGAGAAAGCGTGTCGTTCTGAAAGACCATTTCCGTAGTTCTAGATTTGAAAAACATAATTTTTACGTATACAAAAGAAAAAGTGCTAAGTTTCACTTTGGTGTAATTGACCCTTGCTAATTGTTTGAAAAGATGTATAATAAGCAATAATTAATTAAATATACTGTCTGTGATGAAGAGAGTAGTCTTTTTTAGAAGGAAAGCGAGCTAGGGATGGTGTGAGCCTAGTGCGGAAGAAAAAGATGAAGCGCACTTCGGAGATGCTTCTTGAACGAATAGTAGAGTAAGCCGAGGCCCCCTGTCCTCGTTATAAACGGGAAAGTGGTTCGTAATGAACAACAAGGGTGGTACCACGGGTTCAAACTCGTCTCTTTTTTAGAGACGAGTTTTTTGTATTTTAAAAATGAAGGAGGTTGTATCATGGATTATAAAAAGCAGTTTGCAGAAAGTTTATCTAATATTTTTACGAATGAATTAACGCAAAAGCAAATTTTAGATTTAATTGAAACACCGAAACAAGATGAATTCGGAGATGCTGCATTTCCATGTTTTTCACTTGCGAAGCAATATAAAAAATCACCAGCTATTATCGCAAAGGAAGTTGCAGAGAAATTAAGTGATCCGTTTTTTGCGAAAGTAGAGGCTGTTGGTCCTTACGTAAATGTCTTTTTTAATCGTGAAACGGTAAGTGATGAAGTATTAAAAACGATTTTAGCGGAGAAAGAAGAGTACGGTCAAAATCATTTTGGATGTGAAAAGACTGTAGTTATCGATTATTCGTCTCCTAATATTGCGAAACCTTTTTCAATGGGGCATTTACGTTCTACAATGATTGGAAATTCACTGAAACATATCGCTGAAAAATGTGGCTATGAAGTTGTAGGGATTAATTATATTGGGGATTGGGGAACACAGTTTGGAAAGTTAATTACCGCTTATAAAAAATGGGGAAATGAAGCAGTAGTGAAAGAGGATCCAATACGTGAACTATTTAAGTTATATGTGCAATTCCATGAAGAGGTAAAAGATGATGAAGAATTAGAAGAAGAAGGACGCGCTTGGTTTAAGAAGTTAGAAGAAGGTGATGAAGAAGCGGTTGAGCTTTGGAATTGGTTCCGTCACGAATCTTTAAAAGAATTTTCTCGTATTTATGAACTTCTCGGTGTTGAATTTACTAATTTTCAAGGGGAAGCTTTTTATAATAATTTGATGGAAGATTTTATTGAGATTTTAGAAGAACATGATTTGCTTGAAGAGTCAGAAGGCGCGTTAGTCGTTAATTTAGAAGAAGAGGGAATGCCGACTTGCTTAATTAGAAAATCCGACGGTGCAACGATTTACGCAACACGTGACTTAACGGCAGCGTTATACCGTCAAAACACATATGCATTTGATAAAGCGCTATATGTAGTTGGCCCAGAACAAAGTTTACACTTCAATCAATTTTTCACTGTATTAAAAAAGCTGGGCTACACTTGGGTTGACGGCATGGAACATGTACCGTTTGGGTTCATTTTAAAAGATGGTAAGAAAATGTCGACACGTAAAGGAAGAATTATTTTACTCGAAGAAGTACTTGAGGAAGCAATAGACCTTGCAAAACAAAATATTGAAGAGAAAAATCCAAACTTAAAACAAAAAGAAGAAGTAGCGAAGCAAGTCGGTGTTGGCGCAGTTATCTTCCACGATTTAAAAAATGAGCGTATGCACAATATCGAATTTTCATTAGAAAATATGCTGAAATTTGAAGGAGAAACAGGACCGTATGTACAGTACACACATGCACGTGCTTGCTCTATTTTAAGAAAAGAAAGTGTAGAATTTGAAACGTGTACGTTTGCATTAAAAGATGATTATAGCTGGAGCGTCGTAAAATTACTCAATAAATTCCCACAAGTAATTGAAATAGCTTTCAACAAAAATGAGCCATCAATCATTTCAAAATATGTCTTAGATGTAGCACAATCGTTCAATAAATATTATGGAAATGTGCGTATATTGGAAGAGAGCGAAGAGAAAGATAACAGACTTGCATTAGTGTATGCTGTGACGGTTGTATTAAAAGAGGGATTACGTTTACTTGGGGTGGATGCTCCTGAGGAGATGTAAAATAAATAGGTATACGTATCATAATAGATATGTATGCCTATTTATTTTTATAGAAAATATGTAAGTAACAGTTATATTTTATAAAGTCTAAACTTTTTTGGAATTGTTTCAGGTGTAGGAATGTCCGCATAAGATGGAGAATTGTAATGTCATATATAAAGGAGGCGTTAAACTTGAAAACGTACGATTGGAACAGTAAACTAACATACTTAAAAAACACAAGAGATTTATATTACAATGACGATTATGTAAACTTTTTAGTAAATACAGTTTGGAAGATTAATAAACCGGTACATATCGTTGATTACGGTTGTGGATATGGTTATTTAGGCCTAATATTAATGCCATTACTTCCAAAAGGATCAAAGTATACCGGCATTGATAGTGGAGAAACTTTATTAGCTGAAGCGAGAGCGTTATTTCGTTTACTTCCATATGAGTCAGAATTTATGGAGGGGGATGCTACAGAAATAGAATTAAACGATAAATACGATATAGCAATCTGTCATGCTTTCTTGTTACATATGAGTTCACCAAAAACGATGCTACAAAAAATGATACACTCAATTAAAAAGGGCGGAAAAATAATCTGTTTTGAACCACATTGGATATCAAATATGTCTTCATACTTTTTAAATGGAGAGAATCAATCGGAAATTATTAGGCTAGGAGCTTTGCAGAAGTTATTTGAAAGTGACATGCAGAGAAGCGGAAAAGATGGAAATATTGGTATGAAAATACCGATGTTTTTAAGTGAACTAGGCGTAAAAAATATTCAATGTAGAGTAAGTGATAAAGTGAACTTTTTAGATTCTAATATGCATCATAATGATAAACAAGGTTTGTATCACTCATTAAATGAAGAGGGGATTGCAGGAAATCCAGGTGATAAACAGCAATTTATAGGACGTTTAATAGACAGAGGATTAACATATGATGATGCGTTAGATCAATATGAAGCTGAACTCAAATTTTTTAGAGCGTTTCATCTACATTCCTCTTTAGTATATGCTCCGAATATGAAAATTACATTTGGTGAAATAGAATGTTAAAGGAGCCATAAGATGAAAAATGTCGCTTAATGTCGGTAAGTCGATATTCGACATATAATCGCTGATATAATTTGAAAATCGCCGATAAAACGAAAGAATCGCTGATATATTTAAATTATCGCCGATATAATTTCATGTACTGATTTCAACTATATAAAAATAAGATCCACATGTTACGTTATTCCATATAATCAAACAAAATACAGAGAAAAACAATCAATTTTACTATATTTTGTTATAAATTCGAATAATATTAATTAATACCATCCATTATAAGAGATTTTAGTTGAATACCTACAATATGATGTGTAAAATCTAAGCAAGTAGCAGTATAAATAAATATTAGAGGTGAATACATGCTAGATTTTAAGCAGTTAGATGCTTGTTTGAAAGACAAGAGATTTATAGAGGGATTACAGGAAATAAATAATGAAATTTCATATATAAAAGAAAAGAATACTTTTTCTTATTTGAAGAGTTGGCTTGCTAATATTCCTTCACATAAGGAGTTTGATATATTAATACGTCTTACTGATGAAGGGCTTATGCACCAATACAGTTCATTCCTCATTCGCTACGCCTATAAAAAATTCCCAAATATGAGAACGCTCTCTTTATATTGTGATGAGTTAATTGATGAGCGGAAAATACTTGAAGTAGAACAGTTGTTAAAAGACTCATTAGAAGAGGTAAATAAAGAAGAGATAGACGTTGATCTTTTAGCGAAAACATATTTTACGTTAGTACGATGTTTGTTGGAAATGAAACGAAATGAAGAAGCTCTTTTTTATATGCAAAAGGCAGAGGAGTACAGTGCACGTGCTGTATTTGATAAATGGGGCTACGTGTATATGCATACAGGTGAATGGGAGAAAGCAGAAGAACAATTTATAGCTGGTATGCAGCATAAAGATTGTGAAGAGTTATCTATCTATTTATTATCACAGTTATATGCGAATAAGGGAGAACAAAAACGTGCATTACAGCTAATTGATGATGCGATTGTAAAGTTCCCGCAAGTACCATATTTTCATTTTGAAAAGGTGAAATATTTATTAGATTTAGGGAAGTATGAAGAAATGTTAGTGGTAATTGATAACATAAATAAGCAGCTTCCTTATCATGCGTATAAAACTTACTTTGTACATTTACGTGCAGAAGCGCTTTACAAAATGAATAGAATTGTAGATTTACAACAGTTATTAAAAGAAGAAAAAAGTTTAAAAGAGTCTTTATATCATAATTTAGAAAAAAATCCAGATGGCCAAAAGGTTCACTTACCGATCGTTCCAATTGTACAAAAGGATAATTATTGTGTACCGACAAGTTTAGAAATGATGTTGCAGTTATGGGGAGAAAAACGTACACAAGATGAGATAGCAGAGTTTATTTTTGATATGACAGGCTCGAAGTTTTCAGACACCGTTTCTTATTTAGAAGAATTAGGTTATGAATATCGTTATTTTAAAGGGAATGTAGAAAATTATAAGAGACTGTTAGATCAGGGGATTCCCGTTTTATTAAGTATAGATATTGAGCATGCTTCACATGTACAAGTACTAGCTGGATATGATGATACATTGCAGGCCTTTTATGTTCAAGATCCGAACTTTATAGAGCCAGTTATTGTGGAATATAGTAAGTTACAAGAAAAATATCGTTATACAGGTTGTTTAGCGATTACATTTGTTCCGAAAGAAAAGAAGGAACAGCTATCATTTTTAAATGAAGAAGAAAATACTTATTTCAAATCAATTTTTTCTTTAACGGATCATTTAGATGAACAAGATAAAGAGGGGATTCATAAGTTAGTACAGTTTTTAAAAGAGACAAGTGATAATCCGAATACGTGGTTATATACGGTTAAGCATTTAGATGTTGAAGTAGATAAAGAATTTATTTTATATTGTATAGAAAATTTAATGGAGAAGTTTCCAAACTCGGACTTTGTTAAATTACATGGTGCGCAGTGCTTTATTCGCCTTGAAGAGTTAGAAAAAGCTGGGCACATGCTTGTAAGTGTTGAGAAGAAAAATAATCGTGCCTTATATCATTTAATAAACGGAAGGTATGCTTTTGAGCAGGAAAGTTATATAGAAGCAATTTCAAGTTTTCGTTCCTCGTTACAATTAGACGCGGATCAGCCGATTGCTTGGAGTTTTCTCGCTTTATCGTATATGTATATCGACCAGTCTGAAAAGGCGTTGCAGTTTTCTCAAGTAGCTTTAGAGCGTAGTCCTGAAAGATTCACTTTAACGAATCACGGGTTAATATTGATAGATTTAGAAAGATATGAAGAAGCGTATGAAATCTTTAACGATCTGTTAAGAGAGTATAAAAATGAAGCACATGTATGGTATGAGCGAGCGAGATGTGCACATCATTTAGGGAAATTATATTTAGCAATAAAAGGGCTTAAAATAGCAATTCATTTGGATAGTAATGCACCTTACATTTATACAAAACTTTCGGAAATATACGAATCTGATTTGAAGGATGAAGAAAGTACGAAAGAAGTTTTATTAAAGGGTATTGAGAATTGTGATGATAAGGCACCTCTATACGTAAAACTTGGGGATTACCATTTCCAAAATGATAGTCTGGAAGAAGCGGAAACATTGTATACTCGTGCTTTAGAAGAAAATCATGATGATGTATATTCTCACTTCGGACTTACGCAAGTTTATATGGCAAGAGAACAATATAAGGAAGCAAAAGAATATATTCTCAGTATCGAAAAACAAATTGAAAAGAGCCAAGATTTCCTTATGAACGCTGGAATGGTTTTATGGGATGCTGAAGTTGAACTTGGTGGAAGTGAAGAAGGATTTAAAGTAGCATTGTCTAAGTTAGAGAGTGGTATAAAGCAGAGCGAATATAATGTAGCAAGTGCGTTAGATGAATATGTGAATCGAATGAAAGGAACGGTATTTGTACAACGAGGAATAGCATTCTTAAGAACGTTACAAAAAGAAAGAAATGACGTAAGTGAATATGGCTGTTATACAGGTATTTTATATGAGTCGATTGGACAGTACGGCCAGGCGATGAAAAGATATAATAAGGCGATAGAACAAAAAGAAACGGCATTACCGTATTACCGAATTGGTGAAACACTTATGGCATTAGGACAATTAACGGAAGCAAAACAAGCGTATGAAAGATGTTTAGAGCTTGATGGGAATTTCATTGGTGTACATTTACAGCTTGCGGAAATATATGAAAAAGAAGAAAATCGTTCTAAAGAACAAAGTCATATGGTTCAGGCGATGAAAGAAGAGCCGTTGCATATTAATATGGAATATTTGGCACAGCTTTCAGTAGAAATGAATCTTCAGGAAGAATTGCTGGCTGAACTAGAACAATTAGCGGACGAAGTACCTGAAATATGGCGATTAGATGCGATTGCATATGTGTATGGAGCAATGAATGAAATAGATAAAGAACAAGTACAGATTGAAGAGGCACTACGATTAGATGGCGAGCATACAGAAGTTTTATATCATTATGCAAAAGTATTAGTGAAAAATAGAAATGCAAAGGCAATTGAAATTGCGATGAAAGTGATACAAAAAGATGTGAATAATGAACGTATATTTGATGTATATGTAAAAGCGATAGAACAACATAAGAAATGGTCTAACATACGAGATTTTCTTCATATATTAAAAGTAAAAAAGGCAGACAGAAGTATGGCGTTTATGTATGCTGCATCTGCGGTTACAGAAAGATGGATTGAACGTCAACAAAATGAACAGCCGAAGAAATCTATAATTACAAGAGCTTTTTATCGCATGAAAAACCGTGCGAAAGAAATTTCTATTATTACTACGATCATTGATTTATATGAAATTTCGTTACAGTTAAATCCGAAAAATAGTATGGCAGCGCAGCGATTTGCGCTATTTTACGAGAATGTGACGATGAATAAAGAGGCAATAGGTGTATTGCAAACATCGTTAGAAAATAAATGGGATTATGATGTAGCGAAGCAACTTGTATATCTTTTCATAGAGTACGAGGAAGAGGATATGATAAGGGATGCTTCGGAATTAACGAAGCAAATGGTTCGAGAGTTACCAGATGATTATGATACTCTTCTTCTGCAAGCACAAGTATTGTTTAAAGCGGGGGAAGAAAGAAGGGCAGAAAAGATTACCTTACAATTAACGGAGCAAACACCATTTGTAAGTAGAGCATTTCTTGCTTTAGGAGAAATATATCAAAGTCAAGAGAGGTTTGAAGAGGCAATTCATGTATTAGAAAATGCCGCTATACATCATCCGAATGAAACAGCAATTCTTCTTTCTTTAGCATCTTCATATCATGGTGCTGGCCAAACGATAAAGGCAGAAAAAATAACAAATGAAGTATTAACAATGGATGCGAGTGATTTGTTAGCAAGATATGATCGTGCTTGTTATTTAGCACAGTTAAACAGGAATGAAGAGGCGAAGGAAGAGCTTGAAATTGTACTTCGTGAGGATGAGTCGGGATTTTTCGCTGAACTTATCGAGGATGATGAAAATTTAGCAGCATTGCGAGAATTTGAAAAGTAATTGTATAACAATCACGAAAAAGGGTATAAATAAAAATATATTTTGAATTAGTTGACAATTTATTATCCAATGGCATAAAATAGCTTTTAACAAAGTATACAAATCTGAAGACGAGAAAGAGTAAAATAGTGTACTGTTCCCCAGAGAGCCGGTATGTTGCTGAAAGCCGGTGTGCAGACCTTATTTGAAAATCATCTCCGAGGAGCCGAGGCTGAAAGTAAGTAAGCCCGGACGGATGTCTACCGTTACAAAGAACACGTATGATAGTACGTTGCTAAGTGCTATTAGCGAAGAGCTAATAGAATTAGGGTGGTAACGCGGTTAAACCCGTCCCTACTTCATAGGGACGGGTTTTTTGTGTGCTTTAAAACATAAAAAGGAGTGATTGTAGATGAAGAAAGTAGATGTAAAAGAGTCAGCTGTAGGGAGAGAAACACGTATTCGTAAGCAGTGGAACGAGCAAAGTATTTTCGAGCAATCAATTCAGAATCGAGAAGGCGCACAATCTTTTGTGTTTTATGAAGGACCACCGACGGCGAACGGACTACCGCATGTAGGTCATGCACTTGGACGAACAATTAAAGATGTAGTAGCAAGATATAAAACGATGGCTGGTTATAAAGTGTTAAGAAAAGCGGGATGGGATACACACGGTTTACCTGTAGAATTAGGTGTTGAGAAGCAACTCGGTATTTCTGGTAAACATGAAATCGAAGAGTATGGAATTGAGCCTTTTATTCAGAAGTGTAAAGAGAGTGTATTCACATATGAGAAGCAGTGGCGTGAATTCACTGAAAGCATCGGTTATTGGGTCGATATGGATGATCCATACGTTACGTTAGAGAATCCATATATCGAAAGTGTATGGCATATTTTAGGGACGATTCATGAAAAAGGCTTATTGTATAAGGGACATAGAGTTTCACCATATTGCCCAAGCTGTCAAACTTCACTAAGTTCACATGAGGTTGCGCAAGGGTATAAAACAGTAAAAGATTTAAGTGCAACAGTTAAGTTTAAAGTGACAAATAGTGAAAATGAGTATTTCCTAGGGTGGACAACGACACCTTGGACACTTCCAGCAAATGTTGCGCTCGCTGTACATCCAAATATGGAATACGTGAAAGCGAAACAAGAAGGTCATGTATACATTGTTGCGAAAGAACGTGTACAAGATGTATTAAAAGAAGACTATGAAGTACTATCTGTCCATAAAGGTGAAGAATTAGTAAGCACATCTTATATGCCGCCATTTCCAATGAACGAAGTTACAAATGGCTACCACGTTATCGCAGCAGATTTTGTTACGGCAGATAGTGGTACAGGACTCGTTCATATCGCTCCAGCATATGGGGAGGACGATTATAGAGTCGTTCAAAGTGCAGGATTGTCATTCTTGCATGTTGTAGATGAGAAAGGTGAGTATACAGAAGCAGTACCATTTTTGAAAGGGAAATTTGTAAAAGATTGTGACGTGGATATCGTTCGTTATTTAGCGAAGGAAGGCTTACTATACCATAAAGAAAAGTATGAACATAGCTACCCACATTGCTGGCGCTGTGATTCACCACTTCTTTATTATGCAGGAGAGAGTTGGTTAATCCGAACGACTGCAATTAAAGATACATTTTTACAAAATAACGATTCTGTTACTTGGTATCCAGGCCATATGAAACATGGACGCTTTGGTAAGTTTTTAGAAAACATGGTGGACTGGAATATTAGCCGAAATAGATATTGGGGAACACCATTAAACGTATGGGAATGTGAAAGTTGCGATCATCAATTCGCACCGAAAAGCATTGCTGATTTAAGAAAGCATAGTACGAAAGAAACACCTGAAGATTTAGAATTGCACAAGCCGTATGTAGATGAAGTGCAAGTTAACTGCGAAAAATGCGGAAGTGCGATGAATCGTACACCAGAAGTAATTGATGTTTGGTTTGATAGTGGTTCCATGCCATTTGCGCAATATCATTATCCATTTGAAAATAAAGAGTTATTTGAAGAACAGTTTCCAGCAGATGTAATTGCAGAAGGCATTGATCAAACACGCGGCTGGTTTTATAGTTTATTAGCAGTATCGGCACTATATACAGGAAAAGTGCCTTATAAACGAGTGTTATCACTAGGGCATGTATTAGATGAAGAAGGACAGAAAATGTCTAAAAGTAAAGGGAATGCACTAGATCCAGTTGATTTAGTAAATCAGTTTGGTGCAGATGCTTTAAGATGGGCACTTCTCGTTGACAGTGCTCCGTGGAATGCGAAGCGTTTTTCTGAAAGAACAGTATTGGAAGCGAAATCTAAGTTTGTAGATACATTAGTCAATGTGTATAGTTTCTACGTTTTATATGCAAATTTAGATGAGTATAATCCAGATGAAACATATGACGTAAAGCGAACGAAATTGGATGAATGGGTATTATCAAGATTGCATAGTACAACGAAAAAAGTGAGAACTGCACTTGATGATTATCAATTTACGAATGCAGCTCGTGAAATCGCGGCGCTTGTAGATGAAGTAAGTAACTGGTACGTAAGACGTTCACGTAATCGTTTCTGGGAGTCTGGTATGAATGCTGAAAAAGCAGCTGCGTATGAGACACTTCATGAAGTGCTTGTGACAATTAGTAAATTAATTGCACCATTTACACCGTTTGTCGCTGAAGATATTCATTTGAATTTAACTGGAAGTAGCGTTCATTTAAAGGATTATCCAGTTGTAAATGAATCGCTACTTCAGCCGAAATTAGAAGCGGAAATGGATGCAGTTTTACAAGTTGTTGAACTTGGAAGAAGTAATCGTAATCAACATTCTTTAAAAGTAAAACAGCCGTTAGCGGAACTTGTATTACTTGAGCATAATGAAAATGATATGGATTGGGAATCTTATCGTGATATCGTTATGGATGAGTTAAATGTGAAGGCGTTCCATGTTGAACTTGATGAAACGAAATACACGTCCTATCAATTAAAGCTGAATTTTAAAACGGCTGGGCCGAAGTTCGGTAAAAATGTGAATGCAGTAAATGGCTGGCTAAAACAATTATCACAAGACGAGGTACAAAACTTTGTCTCTACAGAAAGAGCAGTTTACGAAGCAGCATCAGGAGAAGAAGTAGTTGTAACGACTGAAGATGTATTAGTAGAGAAAGTTGCAAAATCTGGATTCTCTAATACAACTAACGGACAATATACAGTAATGTTAGATACGAATGTGACGGAAGAATTGCTACAAGAAGGGGTAGCACGTGAATTCATTCGCGCCGTTCAAGAATATCGTAAGCAGTTGAATTTACCTGTTAATTTACGAGTAGATGTAATTCTTGATATAGAGGAAGAACTACAGCAAACGTTAACGAATCATAAAGAGTTGTTGGAAGAAAACTTACTCGTTAAACAATTTACATTTGGTCACTTAACGAATGAAGACGATGAACTATCTTTAGGTGAGACGAAAGTTCGTATTAAATTAAGCGCGACTAAGTAAAGAAAAGGAAGTTGGAATCATTCCAACTTCCTTTTTTGTATGATAGATATTTATCCGGCTAATTTTTTCATAATCGATTCGATAGGATCTCAAGAAAATTTCTTTCTAAAGTATTGTTTTCGCTTTACACATAAATATTGAGAAAATTTCACGCCCCCTTAATGGAAAGGTAATAGAATTGCTCATAGAGAATTACTCGTAGATTCAATTTTTATTCCCCCCATTTTATGGGGAATGATTGCCTAGTGGTAATGGGATAAGGTTGAGCTACTTTATTAGGGGGAGTGGTTCTATGTTTAATAAAAAAATGGTGGCAATGGCAATGACTGTGCCGTTAGTAATGGGGACGATTACTACAGTTTCGGCATTAGAAAAACAACAGCAAGTAAAGCTAGAAGCTTATTCACCGCAGAAAAAAGCAACGGAATATTTAAAAGAAAATGCTGCGCAGTATGGATTAAAAGCAGACCTTTCAGACTTGCAATATATTTCTACAACAGAAACGTCAGTAGCTTCATATGTTAGGTTCCAACAAGTTGTGAATGGTGCGCCTGTATTTTCAAAACAAATTACAGTTACTCTTAACGGTGAGGGAAAAGGAGTACTTGCTGTTTCTGATTATCAATCTGTTAAAGGTGTGAAGGAAGCTACGACAAAAATTAGTGAAAAAGATGCAATACAAAAATCAATGGCGTATGTTGGAGAAGCAAGTGAACAAAACTTATGGGCTCCTACAGAGAAAGAATTTGGATATATTATTGAAGAGGGAATTGCTCGTCCAGTATATAAAGTTGTAGTCCATTCTAATAATCCATTTGGTGCATGGGAAACATTTGTTGATGCAGAAAATGGAAAGTTAATTAAAAAGGTTGATATAAACCGTAAAGCAGAAGGATCAGGAAAAGTATTTTTACCTAACCCAGTCGTATCTAGCGGTAGTAAAGTAGGTTTAAAAGATAATAATGATGCAGATTCAACAGAGTTAACAAACCAATTAAAGACTGTTACGTTAAAAGGTTTAGATGGGACAGGATTTTTAATTGGAGAGTATGTAACGATTTCTTCAAAAGCAAAAACGAAATCTACAAACTTACAATTTAACTATACACGTGCAAATGATAGCTTTGAAGATGTGATGTCGTATTATCATATCGATACTTTACAACGTTACATTCAAAGTCTAGGTTTTAAAAATATTAATAATCGCTCTATTAAAGTGAATGTAAATGGAACGACGGCGGACAACTCATTTTATTCTCCGACAACGAAAGCTTTAACATTTGGTACTGGCGGAGTAGATGATGCAGAAGATGCGGGTATTATCGCACATGAATATGGACATTCGATTCAAGATAATCAAGTTCCTGGTTTTGGTAGTTCGGCAGAAGGCGGAGCGATGGGAGAAGGATTTGGAGACTTCTTAGGTGCTACGTATGAAGATGCAGTATCAACTACAGGGTACGGAAAAGCATGTGTTGGAGAATGGGATGCGACTGCTTATTCTAGTTCAGATCCAACGTGCTTACGCCGATTAGATAATAATAAAGTGTATCCGAAAGATATTACGAATGAAGTACATGATGATGGAGAAATTTGGGCACAAGGCCAATATGAAATGGCACAAGCATTTGGTCGTGATGTAGCAACGAAAATTATTTTACAATCGCACTGGTCGTTAACACCAAACTCTAAATTCAGTGATGGAGCGAAAGCGATTAAGCAAGCGGATGCTCTTTTATATGGCGGACAACATGCTGCGGATATTGATCGTATTTGGGCAGCGAGAGGAATTAGTACGAATTAATGTAAAAAGTCGTGGCATGTATAAGCCACGACTTTTTAATTTGCTTAAGAACTGGTGCTAGTAAAGTAAGCTATATGAATGATAATGTGAATTTATTCGCATTTCATTTGTTTTTTTCGTCTTTAAAAACAAAATGCTCTTTAAATTTTCTAGACTCTACTTTTTGACCATTTCTCATGGAGCGGAAAGGGTGTTCTTGCCAAGTAATAATTACATCAACTTCATCCGCTTTTGTAGCAACTGGAAAATTAACATGTTCAAATCCAGTTTTTCCACTTGCTAAACGACTTTCCTTTAGAGAAAAGAGTTCATATTTCGTTTTTGTTTTTGGTTCGTTGCGGAATACTTCGACTTGTACGTTATATACTTCACTGTTTCCAACATTTTTTACTGAAAATTGATAAGTTTGGAATTCATCTTTTTTAGCTTGAAGCTTTTTTTTGTTTACTTTTTTCGGTTCAGCAATATTCACTTGCCATTGATCAGAGTTTTGAGAGATAGGTAAAGATTTTGGTGAGTATGCGTACGTTTCATTCACTACAATTAGGCATAACAAAAGAAGAAAGAAACTAATCGCTTTTTTCATATAAACACCTCACTATAAAATTTTTATTAATATGCGTAAATAAAACGGAAAATATGTAATTAAATGGAAAAAGGTGATACTTTGATTCAAATGAATTTAAAAAAACTTGAAAAGGTAGTAAATGGAGAAGGATTACAAAACTCGTTTCATCTTATCGAGATGCATGGTGTCTGCATAGATTCCAAAAATATGAAAGAAGGAAATGTATTCGTTCCAATCATTAGGGTGAAAGATGGGGATGAGTATGTGAAAGAGGCAATGGATAATGGAGCTGTTGCTTCCTTATGGAAAAAGTCTTACGGTACTCCGCCAAAAGGGATTCCAATTATATTTGTAGATGACACTTTTTTTGCTTTGCAACAATTGGCACAGCATTATCGAAGAGAGCTAAATGTAAAAGTAATAGGAATTACAGGTAGTAATGGCAAGACTACGGTAAAAGATATAATAGGAGGTATTTTAAGTTCAACTTATAGAGTGCATAAAACAAAAGGTAATTTTAATAGTCAAATCGGTTTGCCGTTAACAATTTTAGAAATGAAACGAAATACTGAGTTTTTAATACTTGAAATGGGAATGAGTGAAAAAGGACAAATTCGAAATTTATCACGAATCGCACAGCCAGATGTAGCGATCATTACAATGATTGGACAGTCACACTTAGAAACGCTTGGATCAAGAGAAGAGATTGCGAAGGCTAAATTTGAAATTGTAGACGGATTACATGACGGTGGACTGTTCTTATATAATGGTGATGAGCCATTACTTTCTCAAAATATTAATATGCTAGGTATAGAAAGTAAGTCGTTTGGTGGAAAGTATACAAATGATTTGTTTCCAACAAACGTACAATTAGATGAATATGGTGTTCACTTTAAATTAAATGATTCAACAAAAGTGAAGTATGATGTTCCTTTACATGGAAAGCATAATATTTTAAATGCGATCGTTGGAATTGCTGTAGGGCAATTTTACAATGTTCCTACAGAAAAGATACAAGAAGCATTGCAGCAAATAAATATTACACAAATGCGCTTTCAGTTTTTAACTGCTAAAACAGGTTTTACAATTATTAACGATGCATGGAATGCAAGTCCCTCCTCAATGAAGGCTGCAATTGAAACGTTACAGAAATTAAATGCCTATGAGAAAAAAATGATAGTGATTGGGGATATGTTGGAGTTAGGGAAGAAAGGTGAAACATATCATAGAGAAATTGGTAAAATGTTAAATGAGGAGAGCATTCAATATGTATTTACGTATGGAGCGTTATCTGAAATCGTAGCGGAAGAAGCAAGAAAGAACTATCATGCAGGAAAAGTACAATCATTTGATAATAAAGCCGAGATAGCAGAGGAAATATTGAAAGTTATAACGAAAAATGATGTTGTATTATTAAAAGGCTCACGTGGAATGGCTTTAGAGGAGATTGTACAAAAGTGGATTTGAAAAATCAAAATATATTTAAAAAGACTTGCGTTTTATAAAACAAAGAGATAGAATACTCTGTAAATATAAAAAGTGATGATCAGGAAAAGTACATGATGCAAAGGTCTACAGAGAGCAATCGGTTGCTGAGAAGATTGTGATACCGCATGATGGAAAGACACCTGTGAGTGTTGCTTTGAACGTGATAATTAGTAAAAGCAAACGGTACCTACCGTTATCAGGACTAAGATGGTCATTATGACAATTTGGGTGGTACCGCGGAAAAATCCGTCCCTATTTATAGGGGCGGATTTTTGTATTCTTTGAAAGGAGGTGAGTGACCGTGGATGATGACGATGACAACAACAATAACGTAAATAAATATAAAATTACTGGAGGGAAATGTAATGGATCCAATAATGAAGCGTTCACTCACAAAAGAATGTACAAAGCAAAGCGGGAAAGTTGTATTACTTCAAGGATGGGTAAAAAAGATTCGTCATCTAGGTAATGTTAGTTTTTTATTAATAAGGGATCGATCAGGGGTTATGCAATGCGTATTAGAAAACAAGCTAGCTGGATTTAAAGTAGATGTAGAAAGCGTTGTTCAAGTCGTAGGCCAAATAGTAGAGACTTCGAAAACAGAATTAGGGATTGAAGTGCTTGCTCACGAAGTGAAAATATTAAATGGGGCAGAACCACTTCCATTTGAAATAAATAAAAAGAAGTTACAAGTTGGCTTAGATCAACTACTGAATGAACGGGTATTATCATTAAGACATGAGCGAATCGCGGCTATATTTAAAGTGAAATCTACGCTCGTCCAGAGTTTTAGTGAATTCCTTATAGAGAACGATTTCACACGTATATTTACTCCAAAAATTGTTTCGCAAGGGGCAGAAGGAGGAGCAAATGTTTTTAAGTTGCCATACTTCCAAAAAGAAGCGTATTTAGCTCAATCACCACAGTTTTATAAACAGATGATGGTAGCTGGCGGGCTAGAACGTGTTTTTGAAATTGCACCTGTTTACAGAGCAGAGCATCATAATTCTTCCCGTCATTTGAATGAATATATATCGTTAGACGTAGAACTTGGATTTATTCATGATTTTCATGAAGTGATGCAATTAGAAACGGATGTTTTACGATATATGCTTCAACAAGTAGCAAGAAATTGTGAAAAAGAACTACAACTATTACAAATAGAAGTACCTGTTATTACTGAAATACCGAAAATTACATTGTTACAAGCACAAGAAATCTTGAAAAGTAAGTATCGGAAAGAATCGCCAATTGGGGATTTAGATACAGAAGGTGAAAAGCTACTAGGGAAATATGTGAAGGAAACATATAAGAGTGAGTTTGTTTTCATTACACATTACCCGAAAGAAGCGAGACCGATGTATACGATGCCGAATAACGAGAATCCAACTATTACTGATTCGTTTGACTTACTATATAAAGGTTTAGAGATAACATCAGGGGCACAGAGAATTCATAATTATGAAATGTTACTAGCTTCTTTTAAAGAAAAAGGATTACATCCCGATAAATTTCATTCGTATTTAAATACATTTCGATACGGTTGTCCCCCGCACGGTGGTTTTGGAATTGGATTAGAGAGAGTTGTATATAAATTTTTAGAATTATCGAATGTGAGAGAAGCGAGTGCTTTTCCAAGAGATTGTACGCGTCTTATACCATAACATGAGTACCCTTCTATAGTATAGAAGGGTACTTTGCATTTTAATAAAAGTGGAAGAGAATAATAATATTTTTTGTGTGAAAATATGTAAATTATATTAAGAACATTTTATAATGAATTGAGAAAAAGAAAATTCATAAGTTATAATGAAATATGAATATAAAAAAAGTTCATATAATAATGTATGGAAGGGTATGAAACATGTTATATCAAACTCAAGCAACACAACAAACACCAGCTTATATAATTTATCTTCTTGATGTAAGCGCATCAATGAACCAAATGATGGATGCAGGCGGAGAAGAAAAAAGAAGAATTGATATTGTAACGGATGCTCTTTCTTTAGCGATTCGCCAAATGGTATTTCGTTCAACAAAAGGTAGTCGTCTGCTTCCAAGGTATAAGTTATCTATTTTAGCCTATAGCGATCATGTTTTTGATTTATTGGGTGGTGTGAAAACAATAGATGAGGTAGCAAGACTGCGCCCATTAGAAAAAATTCAAACGCATCGTTTAACTGATACAGCAAAAGCTTTCTCTGTAGTGGAGAAGTTATTGCAAAAGGAATTACCAAATTTACAAGATGGACCAGCCCCTGTTGTTTGTCATATGACAGATGGGGCTTCAACTGGTGAAGATCCAGAATTAATTGTACGAAGAATTATGAATATGTCTGTACCTGATGGAAACGTACTAATTGAAAATATTTTTATTTCAGATGAAATTATGCAAGAGCAAATTTCTAATATAAAGAAGTGGGAAGGGATTATGCCAAATACAGAGATTACAGATGAATATGGTGCAAAGTTGCAAAGACTTTCATCACCTATCCCTCAAAGCTATCGTGAGATGATGACGGAACATGGGTTTCATATTGCAGATGGTGCTGTGATGATGTTTCCTGGGACAAATGCTGACTTAGTATCACTTGGATTTCAAATGTCTGCCGCAACGCCGGTTCGATAGGAGGGGGGAGTATGGTGAAATATATCCTCTCGCAAAAGAAAGAAACGGTATTGCAAGAAAAGAAAATGAAACATTTTACATATCGATATAGCTATGTAAGAGCAAAGGAAACGCAGGATTTAAATGAGGGTGGACAAGACTTCCTAGCATTTCAAGATAATGGAACTAGTTTCATATTTGCGTTATGTGATGGTGTAGGGCTGTCTTTTCATGGTGAAATTGCTGCAGAATTTCTTGGTATGAAGTTAGTAAACTTGTTTGATACATGTCAAGGAAGTGGACTGGATATTGCTACATTATTAAATGAACAGTTAAATAATTGGATAGAAGAAGCTTCAGAGGAAGTGAATGCATTTCGATTGCCAGAACAAACACCGTGGTTACTTCGCGATGTCTTGGAGGAAAAGCGAAAACAAGGTAGTGAAGCTATGTTTATTGGTGGGAAAATAGAACTTATTCCAAATCAAGATAAAGTACAAATAACGATAGTTACACATGGCGATTCCTTTGTACAATTGTTTCAAGATAAAGAGAATTGTTCGAATGTAGTGAAGTTTGAGAGAAATATAGAGAAAAGATGGTCTACACGGCGAGGCATTATTGGTGGGGAATTGGCGGTTTTTTCAAAGACATTATCTAGACAAGAAGCGAATCGGATAGTTATTCACTCAGACGGACTTACGCTGCTTAAGCAGTATAACGTTGAGGAAGTGTTAAAAGAAATTGAGAGGGCACAG
Organism: Bacillus cereus group sp. BfR-BA-01381; assembly: GCF_022663555.1. Classification (NCBI taxonomy): domain Bacteria; kingdom Bacillati; phylum Bacillota; class Bacilli; order Caryophanales; family Bacillaceae; genus Bacillus; species Bacillus cereus group sp. BfR-BA-01381. Next base: position 44,168 of record NZ_JAKUFR010000018.1, on the reverse strand, counting down.
AACTCTCCGACAAGCGATGATATTTCATTTTTAGATGTTTCTTGGTAATAAACACGATGGAAAAAAGGTGAATAAACGTGGAAGAGATTATTGTGACATACATAAAACAGTCAAATGAAGAAATTGATATTGCAATTCCAAATGACGTAAAAGTGGTACAAATTATTGAAGCGATTTTACATCATGAAAAAATAGATGAAGCATTGAGCGGGATCTATGAAATTAGAGTGGCAAAAGATAAAGAAGAGTGGCATTCTATTCGAAATGATGAAACGTTGCGCGATAATGATGTGTGGGATGGACAATATGTAATGCTACATAAAAAAGGAGCAATTATCCCTTCTTTTGAAATGATGCCAGCAGAAGAAGTTTATAATGAACCTGTTAAACAAGATATGTCTTCTAGTGAAGAAGATTATGTATGGAAAATCATTGAGTAATAGTTTTTGGATGGGGAAGGAGAAATGTTTTGTGCAAAAATCACCGTATTTTCAACGCTCTCCGCGTGTGAAAGTAGATATACCAACAGGGGATGTTATTATTCATGATCCACCGAATATACCGGAGGAGCCGAAGTTTTCAATTGAAACAATGTTACTACCAGCAATGATGACGGTTTTAACATTGGTATTATATTTTGTAATGATGAAATTTATGAAGATGAATTCAAGTTATATGCCATTAATGATGGTTTCAAGTATTCCAATGTTGGGATCATATGTAATTACAACAATGGGGCATTTCCGTAAAAAGAAAGAACATCGTCAAATGGTTGAACAATTACAAACAAGATACTTAGAGCAAATTCAAAAGCATCGAGTGGAATTAGATACGTTAAAGGTTGAACAAGCAAAATATTTAATTACACAAAATCCAAGCCCATTAAAAAGTGTACAAAGAATTGAAAACAGGGAAAGTAATTTGTGGGAGAGAACACCTGAAAGTCCAGACTTTTTAGATATTCGTATTGGTACAGGAGAAAGACCATTCCTTGTAGAATTGAAGGTGCCTGAACAGAAAGGTTACGAAGAAAATCCATTAGTTACAGAAGCACAAAATGTGAAAAGGGATTTCAATACGATACCGAATGGCCATATTTCAATTTCTTTGAAAAAAAATGATGTAATTGGTGTAGTCGGAAATAAAGAAGATAGACTAAACTTTATTCGAATTGTAACGACACAAATTATGACGCATCATGCACCGAATGAAGTGAAAATAGCAGCCTTTTATCATGAGAAGGAGAAAAAGCAGTGGGATTGGATGAGGTGGCTTCCTCACGTATGGGATGAACAGAGAAGTATGCGCTTTTTATCTGAAAATCAACAAGATGCACAGAAACTAGCTGAAGTACTATTTACCCCACTTAATATGCGTAGAATCTATAATTCTTCTGCGCAAGCAGATGCAAAAGTTCCCTTAATTCCGATGTATGTATTTTTCTTATCAGCGAGAGAATTTTTAGAAGATGATCCTTTAACTCCAATGTTACTTAGAGAAGGTGAAAGTGTAGGAGCTTCTACATTTATTTTTGCGGAACAAAAGGAACGCTTACCGATGGAATGTGATCTTGTAATAAGCTTAAATGGAGAAAATGGTGAGTTAGTAGAAACGTTTTCAAGCTCAGCTGAAAATAGTGGAACAACGCGTGCTAGTTTTAAAGTGGATCGACTTTCATTCGAGCGATGTGAACTAGGAGCGCGAAGCATTGCTCCAATTCGAATGAAAAGTTCTACAGCAGCCAACATTCCGAAAGTATTAACATTTTTAGACTTGTTTCAAGCTAAAAATATGGAAGATTTACAAGTGCTAGAGAGATGGAAAGAAAATCGATATCCGACTTCATTACCGGTTCCAATTGGGGTAAGAGAAGGAAGTAAACCTGTTTTTCTAAATATTCACGATAAAATAGAGAAAAAAGGGCATGGTCCACACGGTCTAATGGCTGGTACAACAGGATCAGGAAAAAGTGAAGTAATTCAGTCTATAATAGCAGCGTTAGCAGCAACCTATCACCCTCATGAGATGGCATTTATGCTTATCGATTATAAAGGTGGTGGGATGTCAAACACATTTGCGGGATTACCGCATATTATTGCATCTATTACGAACTTAGTGGACCCGAACTTAATTGAGCGTGCCAGAATTTCATTAAAGGCAGAACTAGAACGGAGACAAAAATTATTCATTCAAGCTGGAAATGTTCAGCATCTAGATGAATATTATGAAACAAGCTGGCGTGAAAAAGAACCTTTACCACATTTATTTATTGTTATTGATGAGTTTGCTCAAATGAAAAAGGAACAACCAGAATTTATGGACGAGCTAATTAGTGTCGCTGCAATAGGAAGGACATTAGGAGTTCACTTATTATTAGCAACTCAAAAACCTTCAGGGGTTGTAAATGACAAGATTTGGAGTAACTCACGTTTTCGAATTTGTTTACGTGTACAAGATGACGCGGATAGTCGTGAAATGTTAAAGATTCCAGATGCATCTAAAATCAATGTACCAGGGCGAGGATATCTTCAAGTTGGTAGCAATGAAGTATTGGAATTATTCCAATCTGCATGGAGTGGAGCACCTTATAATCCAGATGAAGAGAAAGTTCTTGATATTGTTGACTTTACAGAAGTGAAGCTTTCCGGTGAAAGAATAAAAGTGAAAAAGCGTCCAAAACCAATGACAAATAGTCCAAAGCAATTACAAGCTTTTATTCAATATGTACAGAGCGTATCAGAAAAAGAAAATATTAAAGCATTACCAGGACCTTGGCTGGATCCATTACCGGAAAAATTATTGTTAAAAGAATTTTATGCTATGGAAAATTGGACAATTGCTGAGTGGAATAAACCGAAAGAATATTTACAAGTAACAGTAGGATTAATTGATGATGTTGCAAATCAAGCACAATTTCCTCTGAAGTTAGATTTACAAGAAGGGCATTTAAATATTTATGGTATGCCAGGTACAGGGAAAACGACGATGTTGCAAACAATTATTATGTCTTTAGCTGTATCGCACACACCAGAAGAAGTGAATTTCTATGTTATTGATTTTGGTCGAATGTTCTTAGATTTTAGAGACTTACCTCATATAGGCGGGATTATACAAGAAGGCGAAAATGAGAAAATGAAACGTCTATTTGGATTTTTAAAGAAGGAAATCACGCATAGAAAAGAGAGTTTTTCTAATATCGGTGCAAAGTCATTCTCTATGTATAACCGAATGGTGGAAAAGAAAATACCAGCTATAGTAGTAATGGTAGATGGTTATATAAGATTCAAAAATGAATTCGAGAAAGAAAATGAAGTATTAGAATTATTATTGCGTGAATCAAGTACATACGGAGTTTATTTCTATTTCTCTCTGAATCAAACAATTGATATGTTCGATCGTGTTCGTAATAATATACCGATGGCACTTACATTTGAATTGCAAGATGGAACAGAATACCATAACTTAGTAGGCAGACCTAAATTCCCATTAATTGAAGTTCCTGTTGGTCGTGGATTAATGAAAGGGCAACCGCCGGAACTATTCCAAGCAGCATTGCCGTTTATTGGTGAAAGTGAACTTGAGTACTCTCAACAATTAAAAACAATTATTCAAAAAATGAATGGAGAATGGGATGGTGAAAAAGCAAAAGCTATTCCAATGGTACCTAAAGAAATATTTGTAGAGCATATGGTTGAAAAATTAGAAACAGCCCAAATTTCAGCAGGTATAGAAACAGAGGATATTCGCTTACAAAGCTTTTCTTTAGATGAAATGAGTCATATATTTATTGGGGGAAGAATAGAAGGTGGAAAAACATCGGTATTACAAACACTTCTATTCACTACTACATACCAATACTCTCCTGAAAAGGTTGAGCTATACTTAGTAGACCTTGGTGAAAGACCTACAGGCTTATTAGCTCTTGGAGATTTACCTCATGTGAAGAAGAAAGTTACAGAGGGTATGCAATTAAAAGAAATGTTAGATGAATTGTTAGAGCTAATAAATAATAGAGAACCAATAATGCCTTCTATAGATCCAAACGTAACAGTGGAGTTTCCATATAAGAGAATAATCATTGCAATTGATGATATTGATCAAATGTTAACTGTATTATCTACTGATTATGAGGCAAAAAATAAAATGGAACTAATAGTCCAAAACTGTAAAAATAAAGGGATTCACTTTATGACAGCGGCTACAACGTCTAGTTTAAATAGCTATTCTCATGAAAAATGGTTTGCGGAAATTAGAAAGAGAAGTATTGGTTATTTATTGGGAACGACACAAAATAACGATGTGTATTTCTTTAATATGAAACTGCCACATACTGAAATGGATCAAGAATTATTAAGTGGGGATGGATATTGTATACGTAGAAAGCCAATAAAAATAAAATGTGCATATACACCATTACATTTACTTCGCACAATGACAGAGAAAATTAGTGTGAAATGGTCTGAATTAAAAGTGAAATAATATTAAAATAGGGTTAAATTACTAGAAAATAGAATATTTTTGTAATTTAACTCTTTAAAAATTGTATGAATATAGTTTATAATCTAATTGTTGTATCATTTATGATTTGAAAGGGGAAATTATTACGATGGCAGAAATTAAAATCACACCAGAAGAACTTGAAAGAATCGCAGGAAACTTTAAAAACGCAGCAGGAGAAGCACAAAGTCAAATTAATAGACTTGAAGGCGATATTAATAGTTTAGAAGGACAATGGGCTGGGGCAACACAAGCGAAGTTCCGTGGAGAATTTATCCAATCTAAACAAGCAATGCAACAATACATTCCAATTTTAGAAGGTATTTCAACAGATTTAAAACGTATCGCTGATAAATTCCGTAACACAGATAACGCATACTAAGAATAGAACAATTGCAAAAGACCAGGAGCTATTGTTCCTGGTCTTTTTTTGAAAAATTGTTATACGAGAGTAAGGGGATAAAATGGGATTCCGACCAGAAGTAGGAGAAAAAATTAGTCTTAATAAAGATGTTTATCGTTTTGAGAAACACCCAGCTGTAATTGGTATTGAAATGCCCTATGGCCAAGAGGGAAGGCAAGGAACCGTTTATCAATTACAACAGGAAAATGGTGTAGAACGAATTGCATTAAAAGTTTTTAAGGAACGCTATCGTGAGGAAAAACATCAACTAGCATTTCTGAAACCACTTTCTTCCTTAGCAGGTCTGAAAGTATGTTCACGCTATATCGTTACTAAAGAAGAACATACATCTGCTATCGAAAAATCAGAAGATCTTGCTAATAGTATTGTAATGCCTTGGATTGAAGGTCCAACTTGGGCTGATATTTTACAAGAACAACGAATGTTATCAAAAGAACAATGTTTCTTTATTGCAGAAGCATTTATTACAACACTTAAAATGATGGAAGAAAATGAAGTTGCTCATAATGATTTATCGTCTAGCAACGTACTTGTACCTTTCTTAAGTGAAAATGCAATTGAAGGCCAACACAATATCGAACTTGTTGATGTTGAGCAAATGTATGGCCCAAAAACGAAAAGACCTTCATTATTGCCAGCAGGTTCAGCGGGTTACGCACCAAAGTATTTGACAAGTGGAGTATGGCAAAAAGAAGCCGATCGATTTGCAGGTGCTATTTTAATAGGAGAAATATTAAGTTGGTGTAGTGAAGAAGTTCGAAATAAAAAATGGACGGATGCAAGTTACTTTAAAACGGAAGAAATGCAGACAGAATGTGAAAGATATACGTTACTTCAGCAAGTATTACATAATCAATGGAACGGGGAAATTGCAAAATTATTTAAGCAGGCATGGAGTAGTAATTCTTTCGCAGAATGCCCAAGCTTTGCACAGTGGTACGATGTATTTAATAGCGCGAGGGAAAGAATAAAAATTGATGCGGAAAGGCAGTCAGCAGAAGAACACTCTCTTTTTGTATCAAAATGTTTGGAAATTGCAAGATTATTAGAAGAGAGAGGATTTAAACAAGCGGCATTATATGAATATAAAATAATTTTCAATTCACTCAATCCATCAACAGCTCTGCAAAAAGAACTCGCATATATCATTCAAACTATGGAGAGTCAAGAGCCTGAAATAAATAATAAAATGGTCCTACAACATTATTTGGAATTAGCTACTGAATTGGAACGAGAAAACAATGCAGCGTTTGCTTGTTTCGTCTATTCACGAATCGTACAATTTCCAAACATTGATCAGGCGTTAAAACAGGAAATTGAAAGCATTATTAAAGAGATAGAAGAAGAGCAAGGAACACAGTCGCAGCAAGAAGTAGCAGCTACAATTACAGTGCCAAATAGCATTCTACAAAGCCGAAAACAAACAAAAAAACAAGTGGAATATGATATAGATGATGAGATTTTAAATGCAAAAGCATCGAATCAACCACTTACAATAGCGCATGAACAAAGTGAACCATCGGCTTTTTCTACATGGTGGAAAAAGAATAAGAAGCGAATTTTGATTATTGGCTCAACTGCAGTTGTTGTAATAGGTGGTTCAACGTTATTTTATTTCTATACAACAAACGCGAAATATCAAAAGTTTATGGAACAAGCACGACAAGCTTATGATGATAAAAAATATACAAAAGCAGAAGAAGCTGTTGGACAGGCAATTGCTGTGAAGGGTAAGGATGAGGCTTATCTCCAATTAGCAACGATTTACGTTGCTGAAGGAAAAAATAAAATTGCAATCGATTATATTACAAAACTAATAAAAGATAGAGAAATAGATAAAGAAAATAATGAAGCTGCTTATCTATTAGCCTCAGCAAATTTCCGCATTGGAAAATATCAAGAAGCAGTGCAAAATTTTGAACAAGCGCTAGCGAATAATGCAAAAGGAATTGAACCATACAAAAAAGATGCAATGCGAGATTTAGCTGTAAGTCATATGAAAATGAAGGAATTTGAAAAGGCAGAAGATGTTATTGTCAAAATGAGTACGAAAACAAATGAGGATAAGGCAATTGTTTCGTATTTAAAAGGTCAACTATCAACCGCAACTGTACAGTTAGACAAAGCAGAATCTTTCTTTAAAGAAGCTATTATGCAAGATTCAAAGAATCCGATATATACAATTGAACTTTCAAATTTATATGTGCTTTGGAATAAAACAAATTTAATTGATAGTGCGAAGAAAGAAATGAATTATCAACAAGCATCTCACATTTTACAAGTAGCGATTCAAAAAGATATGAAAAATATTGAGTTGTTAAATCAACTTGGAATTGTGTATTACGAAGCGGGTCAATTTTATGAAACGCGAGATGGCGCAAAGAGTACTGCTGCATATCAGCAAGCGTTAGAAGCTTACAATAGAGTTGTCAGCAGTGGAACACGCGACATAAATACGCTTGTAAATATAGGGATTTTATACGATAAAGTGGGACAAGGGAATGAAGCAGAGAAGCTTTTCACAGAAGCATACGCACAAAACGATGAAAATCCGCATGTGAATTTTGCATTCGGGATGTTTAAAATTAAACAGAAAAAATACGAGGAAGCAAGTCGTTTCTTAAGAAAAACAGTGCAAGCAAATGAAAATGAATCTGAAGTAAAAGCCGCGCAAGAAAAGCTAACAGAAATGAAAACAAACGGTTGGATTCAATAAAGATAGGAAAAGGGGAAAAGGACATGGAGGAAAACAATAATAACTTAGGGAAAAAAGTCGCTATATCAGTAATGTCGGTAGCATTACTAGGAACATCAGGATACCTTGTGTATGACAAAGGCTTTAAGACAGCAGGAAAAGAACCAGTAAAACTAGCAAGTAATACAGAAGAGAAAAAAGATGATCGTATTACAGGGGGCGATTTACAGTCTATGTTCCCAAATTTAGTCGCTGATCCTGCAAAAAAAGATGAAAAACCCGGCGAAAAACCAACTATTAATTTAGCAGACTTAATTGGGAATAATAAATCACCAATTACGCCAGTAACATATAAACCAGATGAAGTATCGGTGGAAAAGAAAGATCCACAAATTAAATTATCGGATGCACCAACTCCACAAAAGTTAGATTTGCCATCTAATATGGGGGGACCTGTGGCAGAACCGGGAAAAGCGAATGATAATAAACCGCAACCAACTGTACAAGAAGGAGACGGACAAAAACCAGATACAGGTACAAAACCAGACGCAGGTATAAAACCAGATACGGGTACAAAACCAGACGCAGGTACAAAACCAGATACAGACACAAAATCAGACACAGGTACAAAACCAGATACAGACACAAAACCAGACACAGGTACAAAACCAGATACAGGTACAAAACCGGATACAGGTACAAAACCAGACACAGGTACAAAACCAGATACAGACACAAAACCAGATACAGACACAAAACCAAAGCCAGATCCAGAACCAAAACCAACACACCCAACAATTACAGTATCACCAAAAACGGGAGATATTTTAGTTGAGTGGTACGCTGGAAATGGAAAATACTACTCATCTGTTTTCTTTAATGATTTTTATACGAGTCAAAAAGAACTGGATGAAAATGCATTAAATAATTTAACGAACTACTATAGTAAAAAAGAAGACTGGACGCTCGTTAGCCAATTGAATACACCATCAAAATCAAAATCAATAGCTGAACATAAGTTAGCATTAGATAATGTAGAACAAATTCTTACAAGTGGTGAATATTCAAATGAGAGAGCGCTATTCTATTTACGTAATCAAATGAACGTACTGAATGAATCGGTTACCACTCAAGAAGAGCTACAAAGATATTTAAGTGAAAATAAGAAGAATTATATTAAATCTGTAGCAGAAAAAGTTTATCAAACAGCAACAAAAGAAAAAAGAGAGTGGCTAAATACAGGGGATGTGGCATCTTTAGAACAAGCATTAAGTAAATTTTATTTAGTTACATCAGTATTTGAAAGTGTAAATCCTGCATTAGTAGAAAAAGCGAATCAAGATGTAGAAGATATTTTCAACAAGCTATTGCAAGAAGAATTACAGAAACTTAATATCCAAACATCAGTAGTGCAGTCTACAACTGAAACGAAAAAAAATGCAAGCCAAGTAAAAGAAGATACTGAAAGTAATGAAGCAAATGCAGTTACAAAAGAAAAGGTAAGTGAAAATGAGGCAACAAGTACAACAACTGAGAAAAACCAAAAAGATGCAAAAACTGAAGGTGCCAAAAATAACGAGAAAACAAGTAATATTGATTCAAGTACTCAAAAAGCACAAGTGAAATCTGAACCATTTAGTCAAGAAATCGATCAAATAGAAACCTATTTAAATCCAGCGAATCCACAATATGAAAATGCTTTACTATTAGCAAATAAGTATATTGACGGTGCAACAGGAGAACAAAAAGAAAAATTAGAACAGCAATTTAGTGCGGCTGTAGAGGGACTTCGTGGACAAATTAAAGATTCTAATTTCAAAGTGGAAGATGCTATAAATAAAGCGAATTTATTAGCAAATACGGCAAGAGTAGAAAAATCTGTTCAAGATGAATCTCATAAATTATTAATGCCGCTAATGTTTGAAAGAAAAGCAAACGATGCTGCAAATAATGGAGAATATTATACAGCGGTATTAAATATTGCAAATGCAATTCGTACAAAGCACCCATTGGAACGTTCAAGAGAAGAAATGGTTAATTATGCGAATAAATTATGGACAGATACAGAAAATGAATGGAATAAAATGAATGGAAAGACAGGGTGGCAAAGTGAAGTAGGTAAAACATTATTACCATCATACACATTACTTGCACAGTTAAAAGATATTGATAAAACGATTGGCCAAATTAGTGGTATGAATATGATTGATAATGCATCAAAAAAAATGGAGGGAATTCAGCTTGTGCAATTAGCAGGTGATGAAGCAAATAAAGAAGGACAAACAAGCCTTTATAATGCTTTACATTATTATGGTCAAGCAGCTTCACGCGGTGTTGTTGACAAAACAGGATTTTCTAATGTTGCTGGTCTTGTAATTAAAGAAGCAAAACAGTTAGAAAAAACGCAATATAAATCAGCGTTAAACAACTATCAAATTTTATATAAAACACCAGGTATCGAAGAATTAGGAATTAAAGATGGGGTAAAAGCGGCAATTGAGTATTTGAGTACATTTGAAGCTGCAAAGGTAAGCGGTAATAAAGATACGATTGAAGATTTAGCTTCAGCAATTGAATTAACTTATCGTTCTATGGAATTAGGATATCCAGAAGCAGATGCAAAAGAATGGATGAATACGGTAGCTCTAAAAATGTTGAATAAAGGTGCAGGATATATGTCTGCAACTGACACGAATAATGCATATAAATGTTTTGAATTTTTAAGTCGTGATAAATATGCAAATGCTATTAATGGAGAAATAACGAAACAAGCAAAAGAGAATGTAGAAACAATTAAATCTATGAACGTTAAAAAATAATTAGATTTAATATTCGCCATCTTACTTTGAGTAAGATGGCGAAATTATTTCGCATAAGGAGTGAAATTCAATGAGTTTACTAGAAATTTGTCCATTAGATGAGGCGTTAGTGGAGGCTTTACAGAATGAAGAAAAAAGAGTTCGTTTTTATGAGATATTACAGAAATCAAATTTGTACGTTGTTGCTTCGGTAGAGGGCGATACAACTGTAGATGAAGAAGGAAATTTGATTTCAACTGAAAATACACAATTGCAAATTCATTATTTTGAAATGGAAGAAGGATTAATGTTACCACTGTATTCTGATTTGAAACATTTAGAAATGGTTATTCCAGAAGAATGTCCGTATGTCTCTATGAATGCAGTTGAATTATTAAAGACGATAGATTTAGAGGCAAATGTAATATTAAACCCAGGAACAAAATTTCAAAAATTATTTGTAAAGGAAGAAATTGAAGCGATTTGTGATAACAGTATCTTTGATATTTTTTCTAAAGGGAATAAGTAAAAATTGATGCAGTTCTATTTCTTTTTGGTATAAAATAGAGGAAGGTGGGAGAAGGTTTGGAAATTAAGGTCAAACCTGAACAACTCGAACAAATTGCCAAAAACATATCAGAGATGCAAACACACAGCCAGACCATACAACAAAATCTCAATCAATCTATGTTTAGTATTCAAATGCAATGGCAAGGAGCAACGAGTCAACATTTTTATGGGGAATATATGAGATCAATGAGACTCATGGAATCTTACATACGTAACTTACAAGTTACAGAAAAAGAATTACGGCGTATCGCTCAAAAGTTTCGTCAAGCTGATGAAGAATATCAAAAGAAACAAAATGAAAAATTGAAAGAAGCCCATCAAAAAGAAAAGAAAAATGAAAAATCATGGTGGGAAAAGGGAATAGAAGGAGCAGCTGAATTCATCGGAGTAAATGATGCAATTCGTGCAGTTACCGGTAAAGACCCTATTACAGGAAAAGAATTATCAACAAAAGAAAGACTCATTGCCGCAGGATGGACGCTCCTAAACTTTGTTCCTGTTGGAAAAGTGGCAAGTCTTGCTGGAAAAGGAATAAAGTATGTCGCTTCTAGCTTTGGCAAGACGATTGTAAAAGCAGGAAAAAAACTAGGCGAAGGCGTAACAATGGTAGCTGGAAAAGCTGGAAAAGCAGCTGTCGATGGCATAAAAACAGCCAGCCACAAAGTAAAAGAGGGTGTAAACTTTGTAGCCTCGACAGCAAAAGGATTTGCCGACAAAATCGGAAGCCTATGGAACAAAGGTGCCACAACCGTAAAAACAACCTTCTTGCAGGGGAATGAAAAGATCCAGCACGCAGTAAAAACATTAATGGAGTACAAATGGATCCCAGGCGAGGGAAAAGGCTTCGCCATGGCTGGAGTAGGAAATGTCTCAGGAGGAGGACAGTATTCTCTGAAAGAGGCTTATCAGTATATGGAGAGTAAGGTTGTTAAGGGTACGGGTAAGAGTAGTGAGATAACTGAAATAACAGGAGAAAATTTTGGGGAACACATCATTAAAGGGAAGAATGGAAGGAAAGAACTTGCACCAAACGTACGTTATATTACTGAGGAGAATTATAAGTATACAACAGATGAACTTGGTAGAATAGTAGATGTAAATGCGGAAGAGTTAATACTTCAAAAAGGAACGCGAAACCCGGGAATGCAAGTGGCAGCAGGTCGAGAATATAGATTGGTTGATGATGATGGTGGACACTTGATAGGAACTCAGTTTCGTGGTTCGGGAGATATTGATAATTTGCTTGCTCAGAATAGGCAAATTAATCGCTCTGGTGGAGAATGGTACAAGATGGAGACTGAGTGGGCAAACGCTCTGAAAGAGATTCCACCAAAAAAAGTATCTGTAAAAATTAAGCCAGTTTTTGTTGGGACTTCATTAAGACCAGATTCATATAAAGTAGTTTATGAAATTGAAGGTAAAGGAATATTTAAGAAAACCATTGAAAATAGAGCAGGAGGTTGAGTATGGAAAAGGAAATGAATAGATTATATAGAGAGATAGCTGAAACAGTTAATGAAATGATTCCAGAAGATTGGAATAAATTTTATTTTTATGCTCAAATATCAGAAAATGGGGGAGGAACTTACTTTTTTTATAATACACTTGAAAATAAGCAATATAAATATAGTGTAGAAATTCCTTTCAAATATCAAATTGATGAAAATGAATTTGAGAGAAAAGAAGATGTTTTATATAAATTGAGTAAGGAACTTAGAAAGGTTTTTAAAGATAATGAGCAGGAACTTTGGTATTCTTTTACAATGTCCCTAGAGAGTAGTGGGAAATTTAAGTTACATTATGATTATACAAATTGGTTTGATACGGAATATAGTTTTAGTGACCAAATGATTATTTGGAAAAATAAATACTTAGGCGAAGTACCAAATGATGAAAATTATAAAGCGTTAATCGATAAGTATTATAGTGAATTTCCGAATAATCCTATTTAACTAAATAAAAGACAGAAAAAATAATAGGCTGTTTGAAAATACATACTCCATGATGGTTGTACCATCATAGAGTACTGTGTGCAATGATAGAATAGAAAAAGAAGTACGAGCTTAGGCGAGATGACATTTTACTGTGCGATGAATATAAAACACATGGAATGTATATGAAACTAACGAACTCGTACAAACTCGTAAGTTTTAATGTAGTAGTTTTTATGATATGTAAAAGGTGTCATACTTTTACTACAGGATTTACAAATTTATCATACTTAAAAGCATATGAACTTAAAGCACTTGATTGTCTATGATAGGCAACAAGTGCTTTTTTCGTCTTAGTATAGAAATAAGATATAATAAAAAAGTTAATATTTTGTTAGATTGAGAAAATAAAAAGTATCTATTAAAAAGCAGCTGTCGATGGCATAAAAACAGCCAGCCACAAAGTAAAAGAGGGTGTAAACTTTGTAGCCTCCACAGCAAAAGGATTTGCCGACAAAATCGGAAGTCTATGGAATAAAGGTGCCACAACCGTAAAAACAACTTTCTTGCAGGGGAATGAAAAGATCCAGCACGCAGTAAAAACATTACTGGAATACAAATGGATCCCAGGCGAGGGAAAAGGCTTCGCCATGGCTGGAGTAGGAAATGTCTCAGGAGGAGGACAGTATTCTCTGAAAGAGGCTTATCAGTATATGGAGAGTAAGGTTGTTAAGGGTACGGGTAATAATTCTTCGAGTAAGGATGTTTATGGACCTTATTATGATGAGGCAAAAAAATTACACGAAACTAACCCTGATTGGTATCCTAATCCTGATGAATCTACAATAGTAAAGGGTAAAGAACTAAAGGAAGCAAGAGCAGACTATCAAGCGTTGGTTAGAAGAGGGGAACTTGAAAAAGGTCACCATGTACAAGGTTTATCTTTTGGGGGAGAGAATGTAAGTTCAAATATAAAGAATACAGGAGAATCGACTATTCGTCGAGAGCAAATTGATGATTTGAATTTGGATTTTTATCATGAAATGGGTTATGGTAAAGAAAATGCTAAGGTACTAAAAATACATGAGAATGAGAAGGGGATTATTGTATTTGGTAATAATCCACAACATACTGAGGTTACTGTTTTTCAAAATAAAGTTCTGAAATGGCAACGAGAAAATGGAAAGAGATAATTTAATGAAAGTAGGTGCATTTATGGGAGAAACGAGAAATCTTATGAATAGTATATGGTTTGGAGAAAAAACAATTTTAACTAAATCGGAAATAAAAGAAAAAATTTTAAAATCTGTAACAGAAACGGAAGTTTTATTTAACTTAATAGAATTATTTAAAACGGGGGATTTTACTCAAAAACCACTATTAGTTCAATTAATGAATCAGACTAAAGATGAAGCGGTTCTGAATTTATGTATTAGAGTATTTTTATCTGTCGCAACACATGAAGACTTAAGGGATTCAAATAATCTCCGTTTTCTTAGTGAGGTAACTGAAGAAACAGTAGACACTTTTGCATCAGCTGCCACAACCTCACTTTCTCTTGAGGTAATTCCATATTTATTGGCTTTACTTGAAGAGTGGGAGGAATTCAGTGATACAGCTACTATTATAAGAGACTCTATTGATTCCTTTATTAATTTTGAAGATCAAATTGGTGAAGATGCAACTATAGATGAAATTGGAAATTTTTATTTTAAGTATTGTCAGGAGAAGGATACAAATAGTTATTATTCTCAACAGAATTTAGCTTTTCCTGGAGACTTAGCTAAAAAATTGATTCAGCGGGTTATGATTGCTGCTAATAATGAGGAGCAATTAAAAATGGAATTAATACCATCTTTATTATCAATTTGGACTGGTAAAAGAGTACCTGCGGATTACAACACTATTATTAGTGCAAGTAATTATAAAGATTTTATTGACTATATAAACGAACTTTCAAGTGAAAACTGGGAAAAGGGACAAAAATATTTTTACGGATATAAGCTTTAACTATAATCTATGAAAAACAAAATATATGTGAAGTGGATAGGAAAAAATAATAGTGTGTTTGAAAATACATACTTCATGATGGTTGTACCATCATAGAGTACTATGTGCAATGATAGAATAAGAAAACGAGGTACGAGCTTAGGCGAGATGAAATTTTACTGGGTGATGAATATAAACACACGGAATGTATACGAAACTAACGAACTCGTACAAACTCGTAAGTTTTAACGTAGTAGTTGTCATGACATGTAAAAGGTGTCATACTGTTACTACAAAACTTACAAATTTATGCTACTTAAAAACATATGAACTTAAAGCACTTGATTGTCTCTGAAAGGCAACAAGTGCTTTTTTCGTCTTAGTATAGAAATAAGATATAATAAAAAAGTTAATATTATATTAAATTGAGATTATATAAAGTGAAAAATAGGCACTAAAAAGTAACTGTCGATGGCATGAAAACAGCGAGCCACAAAGTAAAAGAGGGTGTAAACTTTGTAGCCTCCACAGCAAAAGGATTTGCCGACAAAATCGGAAGTCTATGGAACAAAGGTGCCACAACCGTAAAAACAAGCTTCTTGCAGGGGAATGAAAAGAGCCAGCACGCAGTAAAAACATTACTGGAATACAAATGGATCCCAGGCGAGGGAAAAGGCTTTGCCATGGCTGGAGTAGGAAATGCCTCAGGGGGAGGACAGTATTCTCTGAAAGAGGCTTATCAGTATATGGAGAGTAAGGTTGTTAAGGGTACGGGTGATGTTGGTGATATAGCCAGTGGAGCTAATATAAAGAAATTAGATGATTTTTCAGGACCTTTAGAAAATGGTCTATATATTAAAAACGGAAAACCTAGGGGTAGACCACAATTATCTGGGGAAAAGAAACTTGGATTTGAAAAAGATGTTTTCAATAAACAGATAGACCCAGATGGGATTTTACGAGATCACTAACACTAGTGAGACAATTGACTGGAAACCTGGACGACCACGAAAAGATAAAGTGGATTTTGGTCATATAGAAGGAAAGTCTTATAAGAAAATGTTCGAGAAGTATAAACATGGTGAGATTAGCCTTGAAGAATTAAAGGAATTTCAGTTTAATCCAGATAATTTCAGATTAGAAACGCCTTTTGCAAATAGGAGTCATAAATATGAGTAGTTAGGAAGATGATGGAATGAAAATATTAAATGTTTTTGATGCGGTTAGAGAAGGAACCTTTGAAGATTTCAAACAATTTTATGATGGTGATATTAATCAAATTGATAGTGATTTAGATATCAATTTATTGTGTATGGCAATGATTAATGATAAAAATTCTAGTGAAAAACTTAAGATTATAAAATTCTTGCTAGAAGAGGGTATTGATATTAATTACACTACAGCTAAAAATAAAAGGAATGCATTGCATATGTTTTATTTTTGTGTTTTACGTCCAACAATAGAATATGAATTAGAGATAACAAGGTTACTTATTGATAATGAGATTAATATCAATGCTTTAGATAAATATAATGCTATCCCCTTGAAGTATGCTATTACGATAAATAAATTGTCTACAGAAGATAATAAAGAGATGTATAAACTACTTATTAGTAGTGGCTCAAAGTATAATTTGAAAGATGAATTTGGAAAATCATGTGTGGATTATGCCAAAGAGTATTCTTGGAGAAATGATTTATTAACTATTATTGAGGATTGTGAATATGAAAGTTAATAATTCTGACTTTGGAGGTTTTATTGTTTCTAAGAATGTTGTAGCCGGAAAACCAATACGTTATACATTTAGAGAAAAATCAGAAGTTCCTCAATTAAATGGGTGGAGACACAAGCAGCTCTTCATAAGCCTGATCAAGTAGCTGATGGGAATTATTTGAAAATTGGTGGCATGGCGGAAGGTATAGTAAAAATGCACCTGGTAAACCTGTTAATCCAAACTATTTAGAAGAATTTTAATGGAAAGGAGAATAATAGATGAGTAAAATGGCAATTAAAATAAGCTCTAATGGTTTATTTAGTAAATGTGTAGTACCATTAAGAAAGTACACTGGTTTAGGAATTACAGAGATAAAAAATAAAATTGAAAACAAAGATTTTTTTGCCGAAACAGATGCAAATGATATTGATGATATGGAAAATTTAAAGGAATTAGTTGATAACTTGTTGAAGTTAGGTGCGGAAGTGAAAATGTTTGATAGCGATGAATACGGTGAGGGAATTTTCGATTACCAAGAAATTTCTTACGGCGAATTTATAAATAATATTGACCGGTTAAAAGAAAGTATGGAAGAATTACAGGATTACGATGATGCTCTGTCTGACGAAGGATAATAAAAAGGTTTCTCATCAAATTTTAATATAACCCTTGACAGTTACAAATATAACAGATATACTTCATATTAATTTCAAAAGAAAATATATTCTAAATATTAAAATGTGTTGAATAGGAGTAGTAAGGTCGTATATTTGTACAGAGAGCTATGGGTTGGTGTGACATAGTCAAATGACATCCTGAACTCGCCTAGGAGCAGTAAGGTGGAACGGAATCACATTCTTAGTAAATCTTAACGGTTAACCTTCGATATTAGGTTTGTAATCGAACGATTACTACTAAGGTGGATTCATAATGGAATCAATAAGGGTGGTACCGCGTTAAGCAAATGGCTTAGCGTCTCTTTATATAGAGACGTTGAGCCATTTTTTTATTTTATAGAAATAGAAATGGAGGGTTTATTTGAATTGGTCTATATAATTTTATTATTTATATAAATAAATTTAATTAGGAGGAAAATAAGATGAAACAGACGGAGCAATGGACTTCTAAATTAGGGTTTATAATGGCAGCAGCAGGATCGGCAATTGGACTTGGCGCAATATGGAAGTTTCCTTATATCGCTGGGAAAAGCGGGGGAGGAGCATTCTTTTTAATCTTTATATTATTCACTGTATTAATTGGGTTACCGCTACTTATAGCTGAATTTATGATTGGACGCAGTACGCAGAAACAAGCAGTTGGCGCATTTAAAAGTATTGCACCAAATACAGGATGGCACTGGATTGGACGCCTTGGTGTTGGAACGTGTTTTATATTACTTTCGTTTTATAGTGTTGTAGGTGGATGGGTTTTAATTTATTTATTCAGAGGAGTAACGGGACAACTTATTACTCCAGGACAAAATTACGGTGCATTATTTACTGAAACAATTGGAAATCCGGCTTGGGCAATTATGGGACATTTCGCTTTTATGTTCATTACGATTTGGGTCGTATCAAAAGGTGTACAAAACGGAATTGAAAAAGCAAGTAAATATATGTTGCCAGCGTTGTTCGTTTTATTTGTCGCTCTTATTATTCGTTCATTAACACTTGATAATGCAATGAAAGGTGTGAAGTTTTTCTTACAACCAGATTTTTCAAAGATTACTTCAGAAAGTATTTTGTTCGCAATGGGTCAATCATTCTTTGCGATTAGTATCGGGATTTCGATAATGGTCACATATAGTTCCTATTTGAATAAAAAAGAAAGTTTACCAAAATCAGCAATAACAATCGTTGGGTTGAATTTATTTGTTTCATTATTTGCGGGTCTTGCTATTTTTCCAGCTGTATTTTCATTAGGAATGGAACCAACAGAAGGGCCTGGATTACTATTTATCGTATTACCATCTGTATTTAGTCAAATTCCGTTCGGTGGGTTTTTCTTAACAGTATTCCTTGCACTATTTACATTTGCGACATTAACATCGGCATTTTCTTTACTAGAGACAGTTGTTTCAGCATTAGCAAATGGGGAACGAGAAAGAAGAACAAAATTATCATGGATGATCGGCTTCTGCATTTTCTTAGTAGGTATACCATCTGCGTTATCATTTGGCTTATGGAGTGATATTACGATTTTCGGAAAGAATATTTTTGATGCGGTAGACTTCTTATCTAGTAATATATTAATGCCGCTTGGAGCACTATTTATTAGTATTTTCGTTTCATTCAAAATGGAGAAGAAGGTGCTAGAAGCAGAGTTTTTTGTAGGTGGTAATTATGGAAAGAAAGTATTTACTTGTTGGGCGTTTTTACTTCGATTTGTAGCACCACTCGCAATCATCATCGTCTTTTTAAATGTAATAGGGATTATTTAACAATAAATGTTATAATATTCAGTAAAAAAAGAAGGTGATGATCATAAAGGCGAATTTGATAGAAGCAGGGAAATACATGCATATTAGAGGGAAAAAGCTATACGTTGAAATGCATGGAGATCCTAAAAATAAACCAGTTCTATACTTGCATGGTGGATCAGGAGAAAGTTGTTATGATTTTTCATTTCATCAAGCGGAACGTTTAAAAAATTCTTTATATGTAATTATGATAGATCAAAGGGGTGTTTGTCGCTCAGAAGAAATTAATGAGGACGAAGCTTTTGGATTACATGATTTAATTGAAGACTGTGAGGAACTAAAAAAAGTATTGCAAATTGAGAAGTAGTCTGTAATTGGACATTCTTTCGGTGGATATGTAGCATTGTTATATGCATCGATATATCCAAGTTCAATAGAGAAAATAATATTTGAAGGACCAACTTTCGATTTCGCGTTAACAAGTAAGGCCTTGTTACAAAAGACAGGGCATTTATTGAAAAAGTATGAAAAAGAAGAAGTAGCAGAAGAGTCTCTTGCTTATTCATCTAGCAATGCTAGTTCAGAAGAGTTGTTAGATGCTTATATAAGACTAAGTGACGAACTAGAAGAAAATAGAATGGAGATTTACAATAATAAGGAAGATGTGACAGACGAGAGTTTGTATAGTGATGAAGAGTGGGAAGTATTTTCAAATCGCTCCAAAATTCATTTTGATAGATTAAAATTAGAAGGAGCATTTCATACTTCATTATTACGAAAAATAAAAGATGTACAAAGTCCAATGTTATTAATAGTAGGAAAACATGATGTGGTAACGTGTGAAAAACAAATTAAAACATTTAATAAAGATGCTCGAAACGGCAAGTATATTGCATTTGAAGAAAGTGGTCATTCACCTCATTATGAGGAAGCAGATAGGTTTGCAGAAACAGTCATACATTTTTTGAAATGAAGAAAAGGGTGCTTCTATAAATGAGAAGCATCCTTTCTAAATTTCTGGATATGTAATTGTGACGTTAGGCCACTTACTTTGCCAATTCTTTTTTATAACTCTGTTTTTGTACATATGTAATCGTTCTTTTGATTCAAGAAAATGAGCTGTTGGTCTCACTTGTAAGGAAAGAACATCTTCAATACCACATGGTGCTGTTAATATGACGTTGTTTCTTTCATCAAGTGTAACTCCTAAAGCCGTTGCTGTTTCAGGAAATTTAGAAATAGCATTAACAGAAGAAGAGTACGGTGGCATATTATTCACTACATGCATACGAGCTTGATTTTTTACAGACCAAGGGATAGAGGCATCCAAATTTATCAGTTTCTTTTCTAATAATTGTTCGTATATCTCATCTTTACGAAAAGGATCAAAATAAATGACATCAACGTCTGGTGTAGTTGTTCTTATTTCGTAGTTATGTAAAGTATCCCAAATTTTAGAACGAACAAAGCCGGCGCAAATCCACCAATCAGGTAGTTCTAGTGATTTTACTAATTGTAATACGTTTATCATCCATTCGTCGTTTTCTATTAAGCGGACTATATCTTGCTCTGTTTGTATTTTCATTTGTTATCTCACCTTCTTTTTTAGAGAGTGCATTAATTCATAAGCTTTATAATCCATGTAATCCAGTAAGCACCTGGTATGAATAATAGTTGAGCTAGTAATGTACCAAAAAGTCTAGAAATCATTAGCCAAGCATACATTTTACTCATTGCTTCAGCACCTTCTTCTGATTGAAGAGCGCGCTCTGTTAAAAGAGCAATACGTGGATCTAATAGTACTGTTAATAAAATAGTAGCAAAACCATTAATAAGACCAGAAGCTGTAGTGGCTTTTGTTGCGAAAGCTGGAATTAAAAAAGAAGCATATAATGCGGAAAGAACCCCCGCTGTATAAATAGCAGTAGCAAACATGTTAATAAGCATAATACGTTTTGGAATACCACCGATACGTAGCCTATGAATCATTTCGAACTTTGGAAAACGTACATATTTTTTTGTGTACTTTAATTTTTGAATGTTATTTGTTTTCATCATTCGAATGAAAGAACCGTCTGTTTCAAAGTTTTGAATGACGTATCCAAATAGTTTTGTCAAAGTTGGATATAGTATAATCGCAAGCAACGTACCAACAGAGGCCGATAATAGAACGAGTCGCATAATATTCTCTAAATCAATAGAAGAATCTAGTTTTGCTTCATCGACAATCCCGCCCAGTAAAAAGGCTTGTAGTAAGTTTGACGTTCTTGAAATGAGTAATACGATTCCTACGACAGATAATGCAACAGCAATCTTCTTTAAACGAACGCCTGCTAATCGAATACTATAAGAGCTTGTTTCAACTGCGTGGATTACAATCGTGAAAGTCATTATAAAAATTAATGTAATTGCCATTTGTTTCACCAGTTTCTATTAAAATAATTGTAACTTTTTTACTTTATCATATCTATTACATTTTGTAACTGAAAGTATGTGACATAGGAAAAGTAATTTTTCAGAAAAAAAGATAGTGATAGTATTATAATAGAAGGGAAAGAGGGGGAATCTGTTATAGGTTACTTATAAAGTAAAACGAGTGGGGGATTGAAACATGTACACAACATTTCTATTTGATTTAGATGGAACATTGACGGATCCGAAAGAAGGTATTGTAAATTCAGTATTGTATGCATTAAAAAAGGTTGGCATTGAAGAATTACATATAAGCGAGTTAGATTCATTTATTGGTCCACCCATACAGCAATCATTCGTAGAGAGATATAATATGAATGAAGGAGAAGTTGAACGGGCTGTTTTTTATTTCAGAGAGTATGTAAAGCAGCGAGGATTGCTGGAGAATAATGTTTACGAGGGTATTCCAAGTCTTTTAAAACAATTAAAAGATACAGGCAATCGTTTGTTTATAGCTACTTCAAAACCTACTGTATTTGCAAAACAAGTACTAGATCATTTTCAACTAACGGATTATTTTGAAGATATCGTTGGAAGTAATTTAGATGGTACAAGAATAAAGAAAGAAGAGATCATTGCTCATATTTTACAAACAAATGAAGAACTTAATAAAGAAGGAATTGTCATGATTGGAGATAGAAAGCATGATATAATCGGTGCGAATTATAATGAGATTGCTTCAATTGGTGTTTTATATGGCTATGGTAGTGAAATGGAATTGACTGAAGTTGGTGCGACTCATATAGTAAATGATGTAAAAGAATTACATCATTTTTGTTTAGAAAATAGTTTGATAAAGAAGTAAATATAGAGACTAATAATCCCTTTATAACGTATGATGATGAAATCGTTTTTGTTTAAAGGGATTTTTTATATGTAATCGAATATGTATAATTAGACATTTTTAGCATGAAAAATTTGTATGAATAAGAGGAGTGATGTCAGAATCAAAGGATTAATAGAAATTTATCAATAAAAGTTTGAATTTTCAGTTTAAAGGAGGGGTATAATTGGAGCTAGTTATTATATTATTAGCACTTAGTTTACTTATGTTTGTAGCGTATAAAGGATTTTCTGTTATTTTATTTGCACCGATATTTGCATTATTTGCGGTATTTTTGACAGAGCCTAGTTTTGTATTACCTTTCTTTTCGAATATTTTTATGGAGAAAATGGTAGGTTTTATTAAACTATATTTTCCTGTATTTTTACTCGGGGCAATATTTGGGAAAGTAGTAGAAATGTCAGGGATTGCGGACTCAATTGCAAAGACAATTATAGAGTTAGTTGGTGAAAAGCGTACAATATTAGCGATTGTATTAATGGGTGCTATTTTAACGTATAGTGGTGTTAGTGTGTATGTAGTAGTGTTTGCTGTATATCCGTTCGCAGCTAAGTTGTTTCGACAAGCGAATATTCCAAAACGTTTAATTCCTGGAACAATCGTTCTTGGAGCGGTCACGTTTACGATGGATGCGCTACCTGGATCACCACAAATTCAAAACGTAATACCTACAACGTTTTTTAAAACAGACATTTATGCTGCGCCGATACTTGGTATTGTAGGGGCAATTTTTGTACTTACGTTAGGTTTACTATATTTAGAGAGTAGACGTAAGAAGGCAAAAGCAGCTGGAGAAGGATATTTTGGTTTTAACGATGGGAATACGGAAATGGCAGCTTCTTTACAAGCAGAACAAAAAGATATGCAGCTGGTTAAAAATATTGAAATTACAAGAGCGCAGCAAGTAATTGCTTTTATACCACTTATTTTAGTAGGTGTAATGAATAAAGTTTTTACTATTATGATACCGAAGTGGTATCCGAATGGTTTTGATTTTTCTGCAATTGGTATGAAAGCATTTGGAAAAGTAGAATTAAGTGCAGTAGTTGGAATCTGGTCAGTAGAATTAGCACTTATCATAGGTATAGTAACAACGTTATTATTATATTGGAAACGAGTAGTAACAGGATTCCAAGCTGGATTGAATACAAGTATTGGTGGAGCGCTACTTGCAACAATGAATACAGGAGCTGAGTTTGGATTCGGTGGTGTTATCGCAGCATTGCCAGGTTTTGCGATTATGAGAGATGGCATTTCTGCCACGTTTACAAATCCGCTAGTGAATGGAGCAGTCACGACGAATATTTTAGCAGGCATTACAGGTTCTGCATCAGGAGGAATGGGAATCGTTTTAAGTGCAATGGGAGATAAGTTTATTGCAGCAGCTAATCAATTTGATATTCCGTTAGAAGTAATGCATCGTATCGTATCAATGGCATCAGGAGGAATGGATACATTACCACATAACGGAGCTATTATTACTATTCTTACAGTAACTGGGTTAACACATAAACAATCTTATAAAGATATATTTGCTATTACAGTTTTGAAAACGCTTGCTGTATTTTTAGTTATCGCGTTCTATACTTTAACAGGAATTTATTAAATAGATATTTTATAGACGAAAATATTAATTAGGGAAAGAAGAGGTGGAGTACTTGCAAGAAGTTGCTGAATTTCGTATGCCGAAGTCTGTATTATATGGAAGAAATTCGCTTGAGAAACTGGGGGAACAATCCAAAAAGTTTGGAAAAAGAGCTTTTATAGTAACTGATACAATTATGGAGAATTTAGGATATGTTGAGAATTGTATACAACAATTAAATACAAAAGGTATTACCGTTATTACATATAATAAAGTAAATGCTGAGCCTACAAATATACACGTGTTAGAGGCGTTAACTATTTGTAAAGAAGAAAAGTGTGATTTTATTATCGGTCTTGGTGGTGGAAGTTGTATTGATGCAGCAAAAGCAGTTGCGGTGTTATATACAAATGGCGGAGAAGTAGAAGATTATGTCCAAAAGGATATGGAAATAGACAATGATCCGCTACCGCTCATTGCAATTCCAACAACTTCGGGTACTGGGTCAGAAGTAACAAGTGTAGCAGTAATTACGAATAAACGAACAGATGTAAAAATGATGATGAAGCATCCGAGTTTTACCCCGCAAGTAGCGATTATTGATCCGATTTTAACACGTTCCGTACCACCTCATATTACAGCAGCAACAGGGATAGATGCATTATGTCATGCAGTCGAAGCATATATTTCTAAAGTTTCACAATCACTTACAGATGTACTCGCTCTTTCCGCTATTGAAAGTATTATGAAATATTTACGTATTGCATATGAAGATGGAGAGAATATGGAGGCAAGAGAAGCGATGATGATTGCTTCCTTACAAGCTGGAATTGCATTTTCAAACGCATCTGTTACATTAGTTCATGGAATGTCAAGACCAGTAGGAGCGTTATTTCATGTACCACATGGTATATCAAATGCAATACTATTACCTACAGTTTTAGATTATACAAAAGTGAGTGCAGTAAAAAGACTAGCAGAAATTGGACGCTGTTTAAATAAAGATATGTATTCCTATTGTGATGAAGAAGTAGCCGATTACACGCTCGGGGAAATAAAAAAACTTTGCTTTGATCTTCGTATTCCAAATTTAAAAGAATACGGAATTGGTGAGGCGGAATTTGAAACAGCTATTTCTAAAATGGCATCAGATGCAATTGAAAGTGGTAGCCCAGAAAATAATCCACGAGTACCATCCTATGATGAAATTAAACAGTTGTATCGAGAATGTTTTCATTATCGATATGAAGATTCTATAAAAACATTAGAAAATTAATTTCAGAATATTCTTATAAAATTTCCTTGGAAATAGTTAAAACAAGACTTTATATTTTGAACGTAAAGTCTTGTTTTATTGTGTATAATATACACAATAAAATGTTTGAATCAGGTTGTAAAAATAGTGTGAGGCAGGTGTGGTTTTATGAAAACAATAGGATTAATTGGTGGTATGAGTTGGGAATCAACTACTGAATATTATCGAATCATAAATGAAGAAATAAAAAAGAGATTAGGAGGGTTACATTCAGCAAAATGTATAATCAATAGTGTGGACTTTGAAGAGATTGAACGATTCCAGTCTAACGGAGATTGAAATGGAGCAGGAGAGGTATTAGGGAATGCAGCATATTCGTTACAGAGTGCAGGGGCAGATTTTATAATTATTTGTACAAATACAATGCATAAAGTAGTTGAGAAAATAAAGGAGAATATTCATATTCCAGTCTTACATATTGCAGATGCAACTGCGAAAGAAATGAAAAGAAAAGGTATTCAAACTGTTGGTTTACTTGGAACAAAATATACAATGGAGCAAGATTTCTATAAGTCACGTATTGAAGAGAATCATATAAAAGTAACAGTTCCATCGAAAACGGATAGGGATAAGATAAATGAAGTAATATATACGGAATTGTGTTTAGGAAAAATAGTATCACAATCTAGAGAGTATTATAAGAGAGTTATAGAAGAGTTAGTACAAGAAGGGGCACAAGGAATCATATTAGGTTGTACAGAAATAGGTTTATTAGTTAAGCAGGAAGACGTATCCATTCCGATATTCGATACAACTCATATACATGCAGTTGAGGCAGTTAATTTCACTTTACAAAATAGAGTATAATTATATTATGTAACCTAGTTCGCGTGTGTGGAAAACATTCAGAAAATATTCTATAATGTAAGTGGTTACATTTAAGGGGGAATGCGTATGTTTTCAGTTCAACCAATCGCATTTGTACATAATGAAAGAAAGGAAATAAAAGATGATGAGTGGGGAGAAGTAAAATCCTATATTACTTTAACTGAAATGTATACAGAAGAAAGTATTCAAGGGATTGAAGATTTTTCTCATATTGAAGTTGTTTTTTATTTTCATAAAGTAACTGATGAACAAATTCAATATTTTGCTAGATATCCTAGAAATAATTATGATTATCCTAAAGTAGGTATTTTTGCACAGCGTGGAAAAAATCGTCCGAATCGTATAGGAGCAACCATTGTAAAGGTAATCCAAAGAGAAGGTAAATCAATTATTGTTGAGGGGCTAGATGCTATTGATGGCACCCCTGTATTGGATATAAAGCCAATAATGAAAGAGTTTATGCCGAAAGAAGAAATTGTACAGCCTAAATGGGCAACGGATATAATGAAACAGTATTGGAAGGGGAATGGAGTAAAATGAGAATATATGAGGCAACAATTGCAGATTTAGATGGACTAGCATCAGTTTTTAATAACTATCGTATGTTTTATAGACAAGATTCCGATCTAGAAGGAGCAAAAGTATTTTTACGAAATCGAATGGAGAGAAAAGAATCTGTTATCTTCGTAGCAGTTGAAGATGGTGAATATATTGGATTTACACAATTATATCCATCATTTTCTTCTATTTCGATGAAAGAATTATGGATTTTAAATGATTTATTTGTGCAAGCTGCTAAGCGCGGGGCAGGAACAGGGAAAAAATTATTAGAAGCTGCGAAAGGATTCGCCTTAGAAAATGGTGCAAAAGGTGTAAAATTACAAACAGAGATTGATAATTTATCAGCACAGCGATTATACGCTGAAAATGGATATTTGAGAGATAATCGTTATTTCCATTATGAATTAACGTTTTAAATAATATTAGATTAAAAGAGGCGCTTTCATTTTGAAGGCGTCTCTTTTAATTTGCATTATAGTTGACTTAAAATCCAATTTGTCGCATCTTCAAAGTTTTCTGCAATGTAGTTTGGTTCAATATGTGCCCACTTGTCTCGGTACGTATGTAAAGCGTCGTATCCAGCGCCTGTTCGTACTAAAATCGTTGTCGCATTCACTTTTGCTCCTGCAACGATATCAGTCCAGCGATCACCAATTACAGCACATTGTGTTAAATCAAGCCCGTGTTTTTCGGCTGCTTGTAGTAGCATGCCTGTATTTGGTTTACGACATTCGCAACCATCACCGTGTTTATGAGGACATACGTAAATATCATCAAAACCGAAGCCTTTTAATTCTTGTGAGAAATCGGCTATGGTCGCTATCCCATCCGCGATACCTGGTTGATTTGTAAAAGAGAAAATTTTTATATGATTAGCTTTTAATTTTTTCAGTGATGCTTTTGTAAAAGGAAATAATGTAAATGATCCTGGGTAATGTATTGTAGTGTCGCCGCCAATTGTACCGTCACGATCAATGAAAATTGCTTGAATGTTTGTCATAGTTATAGTCCTTTCTATTAACAAGTAGTTTAAAAATGTTTTACAAATCGATATCCATTCACTTCATATCCTAATTTTTTGTAAAAAGGATGAGCTTCTACTCTTTTTGTTCCACTAACTAGCCATGTGCCAATGCAATTATGCTTCTTTGCTAATTGCTCTGCATAATCCATTAATGCTTGCCCAATGCCTTTCCGTCGTATTGTAGAATCAACGCTAATAATTGAAATTTCTCCATACCGAGTTACATCTTCTAAATTTTCACGTATACGAAACCCAAGTAATCCAAATATAGTTTTTTCTTCCTCATAAACATATAAAAAATCAAAAGGACTCATTTGTACGAATTGCAATCGGTTGTTCATATCTTCATACGAAATAGAGGAACCTTTTAATTCTTTCGTTAAAGAACAAAGTGCATCTATATCGTCTATCGTAGCTTCACGAATGTGAAAAGACATATTATCCACTCCAATTAAATGTAATCAAACATTAAGTATTCTGTTAAAAAATATTTATTCCTGCTATGAAAATAAATATTTTATAATGATATATAGATAGTTATATGTTATTCTTTTCCTAGTTTGTATTGGAAATGGAAAGAAGGGGAATGTATGTTAGAAGTAAATATCCGTTCTGCTGGATATGAAATAGGTGAAAAAACAATTCATGATATTGCCTTTTCGATTGAGCAAGGCGAATTAGTTGCTCTTATTGGCGCAAATGGTGCCGGGAAAAGTACAACGATTAAAACGATGCTCGGGTTACTTGTAAATGTGGATGGTGAAATATCATTTGGCGAGAAGAAAAATCCGTATGCATATGTGCCAGAACACCCGACATATTATGATTATTTGACGCTTTGGGAACATATTGAATTATTAATGGCTGCTCGCGAGAACGAAGCCGGAAGCTGGGAACGGAAAGCTGAAGAGTTATTACATATGTTTCGAATGGATAAGCATAAACATGAGTATTTATCAAAGTTTTCAAAAGGGATGAAACAAAAATCGATGCTTATATTAGCATTTTTAACTGAACCAGATTTTTATATCATTGACGAACCTTTTATCGGTTTAGATCCGGTAGCTACGAAAGAGTTTTTAAGTTATTTATATAAAGAAAAAGAACGCGGGGCAGGAATTTTACTTTGTACGCACGTATTAGATACAGCTGAAAGAATTTGCGAAAGATTTTTACTCATCTCTCAAGGTACATTAGTCGCAGATGGCCATTTAGAGGCAATTCAAACGTTAGCAGAAATGCCAGGGAATTCACTGTTAGATTGTTTTGATGTAATCGTAAGGCGTGAACAGAATGATTAAAAAACAATTTTATAAAAGATTACGCCATGAACTAGGGCGGAAATGGAAGTCCATACGTTCTATAACTGATTGGACGGTTGCGCTATATATTATTATTCCGGCACTTATATTTATGGGAATTTATTATCGCTCACTATGGATGGAGGAACTATCGATAGGAGAGACGGTTTATTTTGGATTAGGCCTACTTGTATTTTATGTGATTACATATGCAAGAGGAGTTCGTTCATTTTTTGAACAAGCGGATAGTTTATTTTTAATTTCGTACCCCGTTCACATGAAAAAGTTAATCCAGTATGGCATGACATATACGTTTATTCGAATAGCGATAGCGAATGCAGTGGTAGTAGTTGCTATGTTACCAGTTTTGCTGAAAAGTATTGGAGTGACGAAGGTACAAGTCGTATTATTTTGGCTATTCTTTACTATATTTCGATTTATGTTGTCGTTATTAACGAGATTTATTCATGTACGTGTGGGGAAACAATGGTTACTATGGGTTATCAAAAATGTAATATTTTCTATAAGTCTATCCTTTTTTGGAATGAGCCTATTTTTTATTTATAAAGATTCATTTTACTCTATACTATGTATCAGTCTAACAGTTTTTCTAATTATCGTATTGATAAAAGAAAAACTGAATTATAAAAATTCCTTTTTTAAAGAAGTTGAGAAAGAAAAAGAAGAAAGTATGCGCTGGACGAGCGGGATTATGAAAGTTGGTGGTCATGCAGTTAAACCGAGTAGTTCGAATAAAAAGCCGTGGATGTTTCCTCGTTCTAAAAAGTTTTTAGGGAAGAAAACTGATTATCGTATTGTTGAATCCTTTTTGAAAGAATTTTTTCGTACAAGTAGTGCACGAATATTTTATATTCAAATTGTATGTATAAGTACTGTTAGTATTATTATGAGTCCGAAGTGGATCGCCGCTATTATTCTTGCATTTGCTTTATTTGCAATTTCCCGCTATGCGCGCGATTATTGGGCTGAATTTACGAAAAAAATGTTTCTTCATTTATATTGTGATGAAGGCAAATTACTCTTGTTAAGATGGAAGACAGATCGCTATTTATTGTTTCCAGTAATACTTTTGTATGGAATAGTTATACTTTCTCATTTTTATTTATTGCCAGCTGTAATTGCCGGGATTATTTTTATAGTATTAATTGGTTGGATAGTATTCTTACCATAGAAAAAAGAGCCGAAAAATGGCTCTTTTTTCTAATCCGTAACACATTGATAAATAAAATATACTAAAACGAGTATGCTTGCGGCGGAATACATGACATCTAAAGTCATCGGATCTCCTCCTCATTATTGTTGTATTTTTATTGTATGAAATCTTACAATTTCATATTCAAGTGAAAAATATGTGAACGTTAACAAAATTGTAAAGTGCAAAAATTACAATCATTTTGTATAATAGAGAAAACAACCGTTATATAAAATATAATGAGTGAAAGGGGAGGAAACATACATGCCAAATTGGTTTAGAAAAACCTTAGTCGCATTAATTACCGTATTTACATTTGGTTTAGTGACGCCTCCTTCCATATTGCTTGATAATGCCAAAGCTGCGGACAAGCCTACGAGCACAGCTGGGCAACAAAATTTGGAGAGTACGTCCTATACATATGAAGAAACGAATGACAGGTTAACCACCGATACTTTTATTACGTATGCAATGCAAGAAGCAGAGAAGCAGTCGATGCAAAAGTTTGGAACTAAAATTGGTCCAGTAATTGAAGATGAATTTAAAGATGTAATATTACCGAAAATTGAAGAGGCAATTGCTGAGCTTGCCAATGATGTACCAGAAGATTCACTACAATCATTAGCGATTTCCCAAAAACCAGCTGGTGGGAATAATGAAAAAATCTTTCACGTTTATGACACGAAATCAGGAAATGACTTATTGCGATTTCATGTAAGGAGAGATCATCCACCGCAAGATGGTTACTATTTTAATTTTCACTATCACCGTTTTGATGATGGGTACTCTGGACACCATGAGTTAGGGAATATTTATTGGAATACGAATGTACCACCAAAGTGGCTTTCTTAAAAAGAACAAGAGAAAATCTTGTTCTTTTTTTATGTGTATAGAAGGGTAAGACAACGGCGGTGTTGAATAAGATAGGTTTAGCAAAAAGAAGAAAAGGGAGTATGGGAATGCAAAAATATATTGTTTTTGACTTTGATGGCACATTAGTAGATTCACAAAATATATTTGTACCAATTTATAATCAAATTGCTAAAAAGCACGGATATAAAACGGTAAAGGAAGAAGAAATTGAGTATTTACGTAAATTAACGATGCCAGAGAGATGTAAACAACTCGATGTACCATTGTATAAACTACCGATATTAGCACTAGAGTTTTATAAATTGTATCAACCTGCCATAAAAGATCTTATTTTGTTCCATGGGATGAAGGAAGTATTAGATGAACTACATAAAAAAGGCTACGGAATTGCAGTCATATCATCGAACTCAGAAGAGCATATTCGGGCATTTTTACACAATAATGATATAGAAAATATACAAGAAGTGTATTGTTCTAAAAATTTGTTCGGTAAAGATAAAATGATAAAAAGATTTTTAAAATCGAAAAAAATAACTGAGCAAGATATGTTATACGTCGGTGACGAACAGCGAGACGTAGCAGCGTGTAAAAAGGCTGGGGTGAACGTAATATGGGTATCTTGGGGATATGATGTCATTGAAACAGTGAAAAAAGATGCACCAGATTATATGGTCAATACACCTATGGAAATTGTGCAAGTAGTACAAGGAGCGTATTCTTAATATGAATACAATGCGAGCAGGCATTCATCATATGGAATTCTGGGTAAAGGATTTAGAGGAATCCATTTCTTTTTATGATGAACTGTTTTCAATAATTGGGTGGAGAAAGTTAAATGAAGTAGCATATAGCACAGGAGAAAGTGAAATATATTTTAAAGAAGTAGATGAAGAAATCGTAAGGACTTTAGGACCAAGACATATTTGTTACCAAGCTATTAAAAGAGAAGTTGTTGATGAGGTAGCAAATTTTCTTTCTAGTACGCAAGTTAACGTAATACGTGGTCCGATTGAAATGAATCATTATTCGGAAGGGTACTATACGATTGATTTTTATGATCCGAATGGGTTTATTATAGAAGTAGCTTACACACTAAATGTAGAAATGTAAGGGGAATAAACATGAAGACAATTACAGCATGGCGAAAAAATATACAAATAGTAAAAGATGCAACGAATATTGTAGAAATTTCTAAAGGTTTTTCACCGGATAAGAAATATATAGTTACGACAATTGATGATGAAAAATATTTGTTACGGATTGGAGATATACAAGAGTATGAAAGAAGGAAAATAGAGTTTCGAATTTTAAATGAAATGGTAAAACGTAACGTACAGGCACAAAGGCCAATTGAAATAGGTATATTGGAAGAAGAAGGTGTATGCTATAGTATTTTTTCATATTTAGAAGGGGAAGATGCGAAGAAGCTATTGCCTACGTATACACCAAAAAAACAATATGAAATTGGCATAGAGGCAGGAAAAGATTTAGCAAAAATGCATACATATGAAGCTCCTAATGATACACTTCCATGGTATGAAAGAGCCATGAAAAAACATCAAAAATATGTAGAGGCATACAAAACGTGCGGAATAAAAATAAAAAATGATGATAAAATCATTAAGTTTATCGAT
This sequence comes from Bacillus cereus group sp. BfR-BA-01381, assembly GCF_022663555.1. Classification (NCBI taxonomy): domain Bacteria; kingdom Bacillati; phylum Bacillota; class Bacilli; order Caryophanales; family Bacillaceae; genus Bacillus; species Bacillus cereus group sp. BfR-BA-01381. The sequence goes on along the minus strand of NZ_JAKUFR010000018.1, from coordinate 11,481 downwards.
GAAAATGAAATGTATTTACAAAATCGCCCCAATCAATTTCAACACGATGATTTTCATTTAGAAAATATAATTGTACGGGATGGGAAATATGTAGGTGTTGTTGATTTTAATGGTTATGATTGGGGCGACCCACTTCATGATTTTGTAAAAATAGCACTATTTGCAAGAGACATTAGTATTCCGTATTCAATCGGACAAATAGAAGGATACTTTAATGGTCGAATACCAGAGGAGTTCTGGAAATTATATGCAGTGTACGTTGGCATGACAGTTTTCTCTTCAGTTGTCTGGACATTACGAGCAGCACCACATATGTTAGATGATACGCTAGAGCGTCTTACTGTAGTTTTAGGGGATCATAAAGACTTTGAGCGATTAAAGCCAATTTGGTTTCAACCAGAAAAAATTGATATAAAAAAATAAAAGGCAGGTGTGAATCACATCTGCCTTTTATTTTTTACCATTCTTCGTTTTGAAGTAGTTGCAATGCTAATTTTAAATCCACATCTTCTTGTATATGTTCCGGAGTCCACGGGATATGTATATGTGGTTGTATACCAATTCCGGACATTCCTTCACCTTTATCTATAATTGAAAGCCTTGAAGTAGGATAGTAAAGTGCGAATGTATCAGCCCATTCCATTACTGCTAAATTAGAATAATCATTTACACCAGCAGTAGGACGACCTATTACTTTTACTTTCAATGATTTTTTTGCAACTTTTACAAAAGAATCGCCAGAACTCCCACATGTAACATCTGTTAATATAACTACTCTACTAGGTGATTTTCGTCCGTGTATTTTTAATGATTGAAGTTCTTTTGGTAAACTAGAAGTATTAAATGTAACGAATCCTTTTTTATAATTCTTTTTTAAATCTTGAATAAACATATTAGTGAATAATTTGGAAAGTTCGTCTAAAGAATTATAATCTTCCATTTCCATTTTCATGTCTTTCATACGTAAATGAAAGTTTCGTTCTGTATGATTTAATTGCATTGTTTCTGAAGAATCGAAAAGAGAAATTTCTTTGTCTTCAAATAAGTAAGGAAGTAGGTTGAAAAATGCATCATCACTCCCGCCACGATTTAATCGCACATCTATGATTAAATTCGGAAAAGCATTAAGCTCATCTTTGTGTGAGTCTAATAATGTATTGATAGCTTCAGCATTTGCGAAGTCCGTCAAAGTAATTAAGAGTGTATTTTTATTACATTTTTCTATTGAATATATAGGTGTATATTTGCTCTGTTTATACTTTTGTAAAGTAATTGTGTGGGTCAATCCATTTTCATCTATAAGTGTACAATTTGAAAACTTTGATAAAACATATCCCCATTTTTCACGTTCATATGAATTCTCATTTAAATACTTCTTATATTTTATTAATAAATCAGGGATTTTCATATTGTCTAATGCAAGGATAGCTTGTCCTTTTTTTACTCTTTTTTCAGCTGAAGTAGATGTAATATATAAGCGATCTTCGTATCTTTTCACTTGGAAGCCCACATTGTTAAGAGGTTGATCGCTAGTGCTAATTTTGAAAAACATATGATTGTCTTTATAGTCTAGTAAGTAGTCATTTACAATTTCAGTAAAGCGTACTGGTGTTAGTTCTCCTTGTTCCTCTAGTTTCTCGATGGAATGTAAATAAGTAGTGGGATCGTCCCATCCTTTCTTATCTATACAGCCTGAATAATCGTGATGAGTAATTGAAACAACTTCTTTGAAAATTTCTGTGTACATAGCTTTTCCTCCAGATAATTTAATTAGATAAATAATAGAATTCGGTATCCTTTATGTATTATCCTTTTTGCATAGAGAAAAGGGGAATAGAGGGAAGAGTTATCGTCCCTCTATTAAAATATTTATTTTGTTTTCTTAAATGCAAGTGGCTGAGTACTAAGTGTAGCTGGCACATGTAACTGAAGTGATGGAAATTCACCACTCACATTCATTTCATAAGCGAATAATAAACTCATTTTCATTTGGAATAAATCAACTTTTGCAGAAAAGATGTCGTAATGATGATGCGTTAATTGAATGTCCATCTCCATAAATTGTACAAATAACGAATTCTCTCGTTTGTATACTTGTAATGTTCCGTATGCAGGATGTTCAAAAGTACCAGTATAATCCTCTAACTTGTGCGAAGGTGTAGTCCCTTTCATTTGTTCTGGGAGGGATTCAGTTGCTTCTTTCATCATTTCCTTCATTTTTTCACTATCTTCTACAGCACGTTTATGCCAATCAATAGATTCTAATTCAAGTAGTTCGTCATAAATTTGATTAGCGAGATAAGTAGGAAGTAATGTTCCTCCAGCATTCGTTAAAATGACAAGGCCTATGTTTTCTGTAGGTATGAATGAAACAAGCGCTGAAAATCCATCGATATTACCGCCATGATGAATTACTTTTTTACCACGATAAGCGCTAATAAACCAACCAAGACCGTAACTATTTAATGGAGATTCAGGAAGTGATAAAACTGGTTGATCTGGAATGGAATTATGTGGTGTATACATTTGTTGTAATAATTCTGAGGAGATTAATTCATGGTCTCCAAATTTCCCTTTGTTTAAGTGAAGAAGTACCCAATTTGCCATATCTTCAATTGTAGAATTAATACACCCAGCAGCGCCGACTGTATCAATGTTATGGAATGGAACTTCTTTTATTTCACCTTCATTTTCAACGTAAGGTAAAGCATAATCATCTGTAGTTTGTGAATCTGTAACAGAGAAATTTGTATGTCTCATATTTAAAGGATCTAAAATATGTTCTGTAGCGTATTGCTCCCACGTTTGATTTGTAATGTTTTCAACAATGTAGCTAATTGTTGCATACATTAAGTTGTTATAAAGAAATGCTGTGCGGAACGGTGCATCAAGTGGTAAATGTTTTATTTTTTCAACGAGATCTTTTCGAGATAAGGAAGAGCTATACCAAAGAGCATCATGACGACTTACCCCAGTGCGATGAGAAGCTAAATCTCGTCCTGTAACTTGTGAGCTAGCAAGTAGTTCAGATAAAGAGAAGTTAGGTATATAAGACTGGACAGGAGTATCCCAATTAAACTTTTTTTGCTGTGCTAACAAACTTAATGAAAGTGTGCCAAAAGCTTTCGTTGAGGAACCGATTGCGAACAAAGTACGCGGTGTAACAGGGTCTTTTGTGTCTAAATTACGATAGCCAAAGCCTTCTGAAATAATGACTTCACCGTCTTTTATAACAGCTACAGCAGCGCCAGGAACCTTTAAATCCTTCATCATTTTTTCAACCGTTGTTTGTAAAGAAGTCATAACAGGCGTTTCAATTTTAGACATACTTCTAACCTCCAAATATAATTTTTGTTCTACCGCACTATACTTTCGGTAATAGAAAATAAAAACCTTTATAAATATGGAAAGTTAATAATTTTGTAAGGATGAATGAAATTATTATTTATTTAGAATTTTGTTTTTATTATAATTAATTTAAATTAATATTTAGAAAAGATGGTGAAGAAGTGTGCTAATAATAAAGAAATTGCGCTGTGATAATAAAAATAATCCGATAGGTATAGATTCGAAAGTTGTTAAAATTAGTTGGCAACTCGAGTCGAGTAACCGAAATGTAAAACAACTTGCGTATCAATTGCAGGTTGCGAAGGATAAAGAGTTTCAAACTATAGTATTCGATTCGCAGAAGGTAGAGACAGATCAAAGTTTATATATACCAATCAATTCGTTTTCATATAGTAGGGAAACACGCTATTTTTACCGAGTGAAGGCATGGGATAATCATGAAGAAGAGTCAGCTTGGTCAGAAGTAGCATTTTGGGAGACTGGATTACAAGGGCAAGATAATTGGATCGGGAACTGGATTGCTGCGAAAAAAGAGCGCACGAAGGTAATGTCTTTTAATAAAAGCTTTTCTATTAAAAAATTAGTTGAAAAAGCACGTTTATATATCACTAGTTTAGGATTATACGAGGCTTCTATAAATGGAGAGCGTATTGGAGATTGTTATTTTACCCCAGGATGGACAAGTTATGATAAGAGAGTGTTGTATCAAACGTATGATATAACGCATGTATTAAAGATTGGTCAAAATGATATTTCCGCAATGGTAGGAAATGGGTGGTATAAAGGGCCGATTACTATGCATCATGTACGTAATTATTACGGGAGAAGGAGAGCGATAATTGCTCAAGTACATATCACGTATAAAGATGGAACGAAAGAAAAAATTGTAACGGATGAAACATGGAAAGTAACTCCAAGCCCTATTTTGTATTCGGAAATTTATGAAGGAGAAGTTTATGACGCTAGGCTAGAAGAAAGTGATCAAGAGCTAGAAGATGTTGAAGTAATTGAGCATGCCAAACAAATAATTGTTGCACAGAAAAATGAAGCGATTCGTAAAATGAAAAATATAAAACCAATCGCTATTTCAAAACTACCAAATCATGAATGGCTTATTGATATGGGGCAAAATATGGTAGGTTGGGTTCGGTTTAAAGTCCGTCATGTTTATACTGGACAAAAGATAGAATTGCATCATGCTGAAATATTAAATAAAGACGGTAGTTTTTATAATGGAAATCTCCGCAAGGCAAAACAAAAAATAGTGTATATAGCAAAAGGAGAGGAAGAGGAAACGTTTGAACCTCATTTTACCTACCAAGGCTTTAGGTATGTGAAAATAAGTGGATTAACCCAGCCACCTCAAATAGGAGATTTTGAAGGGATTGTATTACATACAGATATGGAAAAAGCGACTAAATTTGAAACGTCTAATCCATTAATCAATCAACTTCATCATAATGTGGAGTGGTCTCAAAGAGGGAACTTTTTTGATGTGCCAACAGATTGTCCGCAGCGAGACGATCGACTCGGATGGACAGGAGATGCACAAATGTTCATTGGGACGGCTACACAAATTATGAATGTCCAATTGTTCTTTAAAAAATGGCTCCAAGATTTATCATTAGATCAAAATGTTAATGGGGCTGTGCCGTTAGTTATTCCAGATGCGTTTGGGAAAAGAGCTGATTTTGATCTGGATACTTCTGGCGGTTGGGGCGATGCAGCAATTATTTGTCCATGGGTTCATTATTTACATTACGGAGATGTATCGATTTTAAAAGAACAATATGACAGTATGAAGAAGTATATAGATTACATACGTTCACAAGGTGAAAATGAGTATTTATGGGATACAGGCTATCATTTAGGGGATTGGCTCGCATTAGATACGAAACCTGATGTATATGAAGGCGGAACAGACAAGCATTTTATTGCGACAGCTTATTATGCGTATTCTACATCGCTTTTACGAAAGGTTGCTGAGATTTTAGGTGAAAATACAGATGCTAAGTTTTATGCAGAGCTACATGGAAATATTGTTCAAGCGTTTCAAAATGAATTCGTTACACCGAATGGTAGGTTAATTTCAAATACACAAACAGCCCACATATTAGTACTTCTTTTTGAACTAGTGAAAGATAATGTGAAGGAGAAAGTATTTAATCGATTAATTGAGCTTTTAAAAGCAAATAAAAATCATTTAACAACAGGTTTTATAGGAACACCGTATTTAAATTTAATATTAAGCAAGTTTCACCGTCATGACCTTGCTTGTAAGCTTCTATTTCATGAAGATTATCCATCATGGTTATACCAAGTGAAACAAGGTGCCACAACGATTTGGGAACATTGGGATGGCGTGAAAGAGGATGGAACACTTTGGAATGATAGTATGAATTCGTACAATCATTACGCATATGGCTCTATCGTTGAATGGATATACCGATATATTATTGGATTAGAAGTGGATGAAACAAAACCAGCATATAAACATTTTTATATTCAGCCTCATTTTAATTCTAATCTAGATTGGGTTTGTATTAAGCGTGAAACAGCATATGGGGAAATTAAAATTGATTGGCGTGTAGAACATGGACAAGCAGTATTAAACGTTGATGTGCCGACAAATACATCTGCTACATTACGAATAGTGGAAGATGATTGGAGGTCAAGTGATATGCCTGAAATGAAATTAGGTTCAGGCGCATATGAATTTAGATTTTGTAAGAACATACAGAAGTAGAATTTTGTTAAGTATAGAAATGTTTTTTTATAAATTTAGTTTGTTCAATCTGTTAGCATTAAATTTATGATAAAATCCATATAGACTAGAGATTTGAAAGAAGGTTTTTCTACATATGAAACATGCTGAAAATGAATACTTAAATTTATGCCGCCATGTAATGGAGCATGGTACGAAGAAAGAAGATCGTACAGGGACAGGCACTGTATCTGTATTTGGATATCAAATGCGTTTTGATCTAAGTAAAGGTTTTCCTTTATTAACAACAAAGAGAGTGCCGTTTCGACTTGTAGCAAGTGAGCTACTTTGGTTTATGAAAGGTGATACAAATATTCGTTATTTATTGCAGCATAATAACAACATTTGGAATGAATGGGCATTTAAGAGTTGGGTAGAAAGTGACGAGTATACGGGTCCTGACATGACTGATTTCGGTCTTCGCTCACAACAAGATGAGGAATTTAAAGTTCAGTACGATGAGCAAATGGAATTGTTTAAAAAGAACGTTTTAGAAGATGATGATTTCTCAAATAAATATGGTTATTTAGGAGACGTATACGGTAAGCAGTGGCGTGCTTGGAAAACGACAGCTGGTGAGACGCTTGATCAATTAAAAGATGTAATTGAAATGATTAAAAAAACGCCAGATTCACGTCGCCTAATTGTATCTGCTTGGAATCCTGAAGATGTACCAAGTATGGCATTACCACCTTGTCATACGTTATTTCAGTTTTATGTAGCAGACGGTAAACTTTCTTGTCAGCTATATCAAAGAAGTGGTGATATATTCCTTGGAATTCCATTTAACATTGCAAGTTACTCGTTACTAACACATTTAATTGCACATGAATGCGGACTTGAAGTGGGAGAATTTGTTCATACAATTGGAGATGCACACATTTATACGAATCATTTTGAGCAAGTAGAAAAGCAATTGGCGCGTGAACCACGTCCGTTCCCGAAACTTACATTAAATCCAGATGTGAAATCTGTGTTTGATTTTGAAATGGAAGATTTAACGATTGAAGGATATGATCCACACCCAGCAATTAAAGCACCGGTTGCAGTGTAATTGTAGAGGAGATGAAAAGATGATAGTTTCATTTATGGTCGCAATGGACGAGAATAGAGTAATTGGTAAAGATAATAATTTACCTTGGCGTTTACCGAGTGAATTACAATATGTAAAGAAAACAACGATGGGTCATTCGCTTATTATGGGAAGAAAAAACTATGAAGCGATTGGTAGACCACTGCCTGGAAGACGTAATATTATTGTAACTCGTAATGAAGGATATCATGTTGAAGGCTGTGAAGTAGCACATTCTGTAGAAGAAGTGTTTGAGCTATGCAAAAATGAAGAAGAGATCTTTATTTTTGGCGGAGCGCAAATTTATGATCTCTTTTTACCTTACGTAGACAAGTTATATATAACAAAAATTCATCATGCATTTGAAGGAGATACATTCTTCCCAGAAATGGATATGACAAATTGGAAAGAAATTTTTGTTGAAAAAGGTTTAACGGATGAAAAAAATCCGTATACGTACTATTATCATGTATATGAGAAGCAACAATAGTAAAAAAGATTGATGTGAAAATTCACATCAATCTTTTTATTTGTATCCATCAATATAGGTTTATAGATGAGATTCGATAGTGCTATAATGAATGGTAGCATGTAAAAATGCTAAATTTTTCAAGAGTATTAAGATAGAAAGAGGAGGAGAATCGATTGAGAAAGATATGGGGGATTCTTTTTCTTTGCTTAACATTCATGTTAGTCGGATGTGGTAAAGAAGAAAAACCACAAGAAGCATTTGATACATATGCAAAAGCATGGAATAAACAAAAATTTGCAGAAATGTATGATCAATTATCAGAAAAGGCAAAAAAAGATATTTCAAAGAAAGAATTCACTGAGAAATATGAAAAAATTTATTCTGGCATTGAAGTGAAAGACTTAAAAGTAGAAGCAGGAGAAGTAAAAGAAGATAAAAAAGATGAAGGTCCTGTTCCTTTTAAAGTAAGCATGGATACAGTGGGTGGTAAAATCAATTTTGCCCATGAAGCAAAAATGGTGAAAGAAAAGGATGGAGATAAAGAATCTTGGAAAATAGATTGGACTCCTGATTTTATATTCCCAGGTATGACGAAAGATAGTAAAGTGCGTATGCAAACGACAGAGCCGAAGCGCGGAGAAATATATGACCGTAACGGTAAATATCTTGCGGTAAATGGTAAAGCTTCTGAAATCGGATTGATTCCTGAAAAATTAGGGGATGCAGCTCCGCAAACGAAAGAAACGGTAGCGAAGTTACTAAATATGTCTGTCGAAGAAATTGATCAAAAACTAGCAGCTAAATGGGTAAAACCAAATTACCTTGTACCAATTGGAATATTGCCTGAAGGAGCAACACAAAATACGTACATAGATTTACCTGGTGTTGCAACAAAGCCAGTAAATGTTCGCTCATATCCATTAGGAGAAGAAGCCGCACATCTTACTGGCTATATTGGAAAAGTGAATGCTGAAGATTTAAAAACGTTACAAAAGAAAGGTTATCAAGCAGATGATCCAGTAGGTAAAGCTGGTTTAGAGCAAGTACTGGAAGAAAAGCTACGCGGTAAAAAAGGTGGTCGTGTCTTCGTAGAAGATGCACAAGGAAAAGAAATTAAAAATTTAGCAAAAACAGATGCTGTTGATGGAGAAAATGTAACTTTAACGATTGACAGTGCAGTTCAAAGCGAAATTTATAATGAAATGAAAAATGAGGTAGGATCAAGTGCAGCAATTAATCCAAAGACTGGAGAAACACTTGCACTTGTGAGCACACCAGCTTATAACCCAAATACCCTTACAAGAGGGGCGTCAAAAGCGCAACGTGATGCGGTAAATAATGATCCGAAAAAACCGATGACGAATCGATTTACACAATTATCAGTTCCAGGATCTGTATTTAAGCCGATTACAGCTGCAATCGGTCTTGAAACGAAAACAATTGATCCAAAAGAAGAGTTAAAAATTGAAGGATTAAAATGGACAAAAGATTCTTCTTGGGGTAATTATTATGTAACACGTGTAAAAGATGCAAATCCGATTGATTTTGATAAGGCGATGAAATACTCGGATAATATTTATTTCGCACAAGAAGCTTTGAAGATCGGGAAAGATAAATTTATGAGAGAAGCGAAAAAATTCGGATTCGATGAGAAATTACCAATTGAATATGGATTCCCAGCTTCTAAAATCGCAAATGATGGTATTAAAAATGATATTCAAATGGCAGACACAGGTTATGGACAAGGACAAGTATTAATGACGCCACTCCATCTAGCATTAACGTACGCACCAATTGTTAATGAAGGAAACATACCTTCTCCATATATAATTAAAACAGATAAGCAGCCAAAAGCTTGGAAAGAGAATGTAATTTCAAAAGGCAATCAGGATATATTAAAAACTGCTATGACGAAAGTAATTAATGATCCAGATGGTACTGGGAAAATTGCTAAAATTGATGGCATGACTCTTGCTGGAAAAACAGGTACAGCGGAATTAAAAGTATCAAAAGAGGCTGAAGGAAAAGAACTAGGCTGGTTTGCTGCATTTGATTTAAATTCACCAGATATGGTTATTACTATGATGATTGAAGATGTAAAAGGTAGAGGCGGAAGTAATATTCCGGCTGAAAAAGTAAAACATGTATTTCAAAAATAATATGTAATAAAAGGTTAGCTCTATAATTTGTAGAGCTAACCTTTTTCTATGAAGGAATTCTTAATATCTGTATACTGAATTTTAAGGAAACAAAACAAATCATTAACTTACGAAAAAAAAGTAGCTATTTTTTATTGACATCGAACGAAACTTTTTGTATTATACTTACATAAGGTAAGTTATTTACTTTCGAATTATAAATCTCAAATTAAAGATAAAATGTATAAAAGGGAGAGAATACAATGACAAAAGTACTATTTATTACAGCAAATCCAAATTCAGCAGAAGGTTCTTTCGGAATGGCAGTAGGGGAGGCTTTCATCGAAGCTTATAAAAACGAACATCCACAAGATGAAGTTGTAACAATTGATTTATTCAATACTACAGTACCAGCAATCGATGCAGATGTATTCGCTGCTTGGGGTAAATTTGCAGCAGGTGAAGGATTTGAAGCTTTAACTGAAGCTCAACAACAAAAAGTTGCAGCAATGAACACAAACTTAGAAACATTTATGCATGCAGATCGTTATGTATTTGTAACTCCAATGTGGAACTTTAGCTATCCACCAGTAGTAAAAGCATACTTAGATAACTTAGCAATTGCAGGTAAAACATTCAAGTATACTGAAAATGGTCCAGTTGGCTTATTAGAAGGTAAAAAAGCACTTCACATTCAAGCGACAGGTGGCGTTTATTCTGAAGGAGCATACGCAGCTGTAGACTTCGGCCGCAATCACTTAAAAACAGTATTAGGATTCATTGGTGTAAATGAAACTGAATATATTGCAGTTGAAGGTATGAATGCAAACCCTGAAAAAGCACAAGAAATTAAAGAAGCAGCAATTGCTAATGCTCGTGAATTAGCAAAACGTTTTTAATATAGAATGGTTAAAAAGTCCAAACACTTGTTGTTTGGACTTTTTTTCTTCTTTTTCCTTCGTTTGTCTAGTATAATGAAGGTCGGAATGATAATAGGTGGGGGTTCTGTATGATTCAAACGTTTTTTAAAATCTTTTATTTAATTTTAATCGTAATTGCGATTACACCAAGAATGTGGCGTCTTAAAAGACAAGTAAATACGATGTCGCCACAAGAAAAAGATAACGCTGTGTACAAAACGACAAATTGGTTTGGTAAGAAAATGGTACGTGTAGCTGGGGGAACAGTAGAAGTTAAAGGACTTGAAAATGTTCCGAAAGATAAGCCGGTACTAGTTGTAAGTAATCACCAGAGTAATATGGATATCCCTGTTTTACTAGGTTATTTAAATAAACCAATTGGCTTCGTTTCAAAAGCGGAGATTAAAAAGTTCCCAGTTGTACCAACTTGGATGGAACTTATGAATTGTGTATTTATGGATCGTAGTGATCGTCGCCAATCACTTCAAGCGATTAAAGATGGAATTGAACTATTGAAGAATGGACATTCTATCGTAATTTTCCCTGAAGGAACGAGAAGTAAGGGTGGCGAAATTGGAGAGTTTAAGGCTGGGAGTTTTCATCTTGCTGTAAAATCTGGTGTAGCAATCTTACCTGTAACATTAGATGGGACATATAAAATGTTTGAAGCGAATGGAAATCGTATGAAGCGAGCTCGTGCAACAGTAACAATTTCTAAGCCGATTACACCTGAAGAGTATGCGACTATGGATATTAAAGAGTTAACG
>NZ_JAKUFR010000017.1:0-74870 GCF_022663555.1 Bacillus cereus group sp. BfR-BA-01381 | reverse complement strand
CCAGTTGGCCCAGTCGGAAGGGTAAACGGTGGTATTGGTGGTAATGTTGGTCCTACAAGATTAGGGTCAAATGCACTAGCTGATAAAGATTCATCGGGATTCAATCCATCTGAATAATTATTATTTGACATAAATTCACCTCCATAAAGCGTTCATTATATAGTAGATGCAAAACCGAAAGAAAATGACACGGACATTTGAATTATTGAAAAGAAATCTTAAACTGCTTGTGCAAGTTAAAAAAGTGGAAAGTTTATTGTATGTATAACATATGATTGATTTGGAAGAGGGTGATTATGTTGAACAAGCAAGGAATTACAATTAGTTTATGTATGATTGTTCGAGATGAGGAAGATACAATAGGTCGATGTTTAGATGCAGTCGAAAAAATTGTTGATGAAATTATTATAGTTGATACAGGTTCCATTGATCGAACGAAAGAAATTGTAGCTCAATATACCTCTAACATATATGACTTTCCATGGATTAATGATTTTGCAGCAGCAAGAAATTTTTCTTTTTCAAAAGCAACGCAAGAGTATATATTGTGGCTAGATGCAGATGACGTATTATTAGAAGATGCTCAAGAAGCATTGAAACTTTTAAAAAGAGAATTAGATCCTAAAATTGATGCTGTTTCGATGCCTTATCATCTTGCATTGGATTCTAGCGGGAAACCTTTATATTGTACAAAAAGAAATCGACTTGTAAAGCGTGAAAAACAATTTCAATGGTTTGGAAAGGTTCATGAGTATTTAGCTATTTCTGGTGAAACTTTTAGTAGTAATGTTGCTATTACACATAAAAAAGAAAAAAAGGTAACAAATCGTAATTTGAAAATTTTTCAAAATGCTGTAGCTGCAGGAGAAGAATTGAGTCCGAGAGATTTATTTTATTACGCTAATGAATCTATGGATAACCAAAAATATGATGATGCAGTTATGCTATATGAAACATTTCTTAATCAAGATGAAGGATGGTATGAAGAGAAAATTTATGCATGTGGTAAGTTAGGAGATTGCTATGCAAAGCTTGGATCATGGGAAAAGGCAATTGAATCTTGCGTGAAGTCGTTTCGATATGATGTTCCTAGAGGGGAGAATTGTACAAGAATAGGATATATATATATGGAACAACAAAAATATAACGAAGCGATATTTTGGTTTAAACTTGCAACGGAAGTACCAATGGCGACGGAGAGTCCGTTTCATAGTCCAGCGAGCTACACATGGCTTCCTTATTTACAAATGTGTATTTGTTATAGCAAGTTAGGAGATCAAGACAAAGCTTATTATTACAACGAATTAGCGGCTGCTTATGTTCCAAATAATGCTGCAATCGAATATAACCGCAAATATTTTCGGAGTGTTTTTGATAAACAATATAAATCGTTATAGGCAGCTTTTTTTAGAAATGGCTCATCGCGATTCTAACTCTAATAGATTGGCTATATAGTAAAGTATCGGCAATGTAACTAGTACAGGTTACATTTATAGACTTTAAATGAGATTTATATTTCAAATTCAATTTGCATAAGGAGTGTGTAAAATGAATTCCCCAAAAAATTCTTTATACGAAGAAAAGTCTGGGCATTATTATAATGCAGTGAATCCGAATTTATTAAAGCATATAAAAAAGGAATGGAAAGAAGTTCTTGATATCGGTTGCTCGAGTGGTGCATTGGGAGCTGCCATAAAAGAAAATGGCACACGTGTATCTGGAATTGAGGCATTCCCAGAGGCGGCAGAACAAGCAAAAGAAAAACTAGATCATGTCGTTTTAGGCGATATAGAAACAATGGATATGCCGTACGAGGAGGAGCAATTTGATTGCGTTATATTTGGTGACGTATTAGAGCATTTATTTGATCCTTGGGCCGTAATAGAAAAAGTAAAGCCATATATAAAAGAAAATGGTGTGATTTTAGCAAGTATACCAAACGTTGCTCACATTTCAGTATTAGCGCCGTTACTTGCTGGAAATTGGACGTATACAGAATATGGCTTATTAGATAAAACACATATTCGTTTCTTTACATTTAATGAAATGCTCCGAATGTTTTTAAAAGCAGGCTATTCGATTAGTAAAGTAGATCGTGTATATATTGATCATAAATTGTACGAACCACTTATTGAGGAATTATATGGAATTTGTAAGAAATATCGTCTTGGAAGTGGCTTCATGGCTGAGACGGTCGTATTTCAGTATATTATTGAAGCAGAAAAATCACAGTTATGAGTGCTGCTGAAAAAACAATATTATTTGTTACATGTATGAATGATCGGAAAATGTATGCACAGTGCGTACGACATATATTGAGCTTAGCGGTGCCTCCAGGGTATACTGTACAATTTATGCCAATTCGGAATGCGAAAAGTATGACGAGCGGATATAATCAAGCGATTTCGCATCCAGCGAAATATAAAGTATATATACACCAAGATGTTTTCATTATGAATGTGGCATTTTTATACGGATTACTTCAATTATTTAACGAACATGAACATCTTGGAATGATTGGAATGATTGGAGCCCAATATGTTCCTCCAAACGGGATATGGAATGAAGGCAAGGGGGTTGTTGGGAAAGTAATTGGTTATATGAACGATTTATTTTATATGGCAACTCAAGAACAGCCGTACCATGATTCAAAAACATTTATGCCGGTGGAATGTATTGATGGTTTATTGATGGCCACGCAGTATGATATTCCGTGGCGAGAAGACTTGTTTGATGGATTTGACTATTATGATGTATCTCAGTCATTTGAATTTAGAAAAGCTGGCTATACAGTTGGGGTTCCTGTACAGCGTGATGCGTGGTGCATTCACTATCACATTGATGTGAATATGACCAATTATGACAAGTATAGAAAGATATTTGTGGAGAACTATATGTCAGATGTAAATCAAGACGAATAGAGGGGCTACAAAATGAAGGATCGTACAATATTAGTTGTTGTTTGTGTAAATAATGAAGAGCTATTTGAACAATGCGAGAGACAAATAAGAAATCTTTTTGTTCCCCCTGATTATGTCGTACAAATTTTTCCGATACGAGATGCGAAGAGTATGGCGAGTGCATATAACCGAGCACTTTCATATCCAGCGAAGTATAAGGTTTATATACATCAGGACACTTATCTTATTAATCGAGAGATGTTTTATACACTTATTTCCCTTTTTAAAGATAATGAAAAGCTCGGCTTAATTGGAGTAGCTGGAGCACAATTTTTACCGAGTAACGGGATATGGTGGGAAGGGAAAAATTTAGTAGGGAAAGTGATTGAGTACAGAAGACGGAATTATCAATTATTAAATTTGGATCAGGAATTTTATGGAAGACAATCTTTTATGTCGGTGCAGGCAATTGATGGCTTATTCATGGCAACGCAATATGATATTCCGTGGCGAGAAGATTTGTTTCAAGGGTTCCACTTTTATGATGTGTCGCAGTCTTTAGAATTTCAAAGGGCTGGTTATTTAATTGGTATCCCTAATCAAGCAAATTTATGGTGTATTCACTATAACGGGGATGAGTTTGATGCGGATACATATGAGGAGTATCGGAAAGTGTTTGTAGAACATTACAAAGATATATTATCTCCATCATAAGGGAGAGATGCAGGATGAAAGGAATTATTTTAGCAGGTGGAACTGGATCAAGATTATATCCAATAACGAAAGTAACGAATAAACATTTGCTTCCAGTTGGACGGTATCCAATGATTTATCATGCAGTATATAAGCTAAAACAATGCGAAATTACAGATATTATGATTATTACAGGTAAAGAGCATATGGGAGATGTTGTTAGTTTTTTAGGAAGCGGTCAAGAATTTGGCGTGTCCTTTACGTATCGTGTGCAAGATAAGGCTGGTGGAATTGCGCAAGCATTAGGGCTTTGTGAAGACTTCGTTGGGAATGATCGCATGGTAGTTATATTAGGAGATAATATCTTTTCTGATGATATTCGTCCGTATGTTGAAGAGTTTGCAAATCAAAAAGAGGGTGCGAAAGTACTGCTGCAATCTGTAGATGATCCAGAGAGATTTGGCGTAGCGCATATTCAAAACGACAAAATAATTGAAATTGAAGAAAAGCCGAAAGAGCCGAAAAGTTCCTATGCAGTCACAGGAATTTATTTGTATGATTCGAAAGTCTTTTCTTATATAAAAGAATTAAAACCTTCCGCAAGGGGAGAACTTGAAATTACAGATATTAATAATTGGTATTTAAAACGAGGGGTACTTACTTATAATGAAATGAGCGGTTGGTGGACTGATGCAGGAACTCACATTTCTCTTCAAAGGGCGAATACGTTAGCGCGGGATATAAACTTTGGTAAACAGTTTAACGGAGAATAGGTGAGAATATGAAAGTTATAGAAACAAACTTTACTGACGCAAAATTGTTAGAACCGAGGTTATTTGGAGATGGGCGTGGCTTTTTTACTGAAAGTTATAATAAGAAGGTGCTAGAAACATTAGGGATTAAGTATTCATTTGTACAGGATAATGTTTCATATTCAGCGGAAGCGGGAACGATTCGGGGATTACACTTTCAAAGAAATCCGAAAGCACAAACGAAACTTATTCAAGTTATGCAAGGAGCAATCTATGACGTTATCGTCGATTTGCGAAAAGATTCCCCAACGTTTAGGCAGTGGAGAGGATATATTTTAAGCGCGGATAATCATCGGCAATTATTAGTGCCAAAAGGATTTGCACACGGTTTTTGTACACTTGTTTCGCATACGATTGTTATGTATAAAGTAGATGAGTATTATAGTGCTAATCATGATTCAGGGGTACTTTGGAGTGATAAAGAATTAGCAATTCCGTGGCCGGTAACAAGTCCTATTTTGTCTGACAAAGATCGAATATTGCCATCACTTCAGGAATGTGAAGATAGTTTTTGAGTAGGAGAGTTGTTTATGAATATATTAGTAACAGGTGGAGCTGGATTTATTGGAAGTAATTTTGTGCATTATATGTTACAAAGCTATGAAACATATAAAATTATTAATTTTGATGCATTAACATATAGTGGAAACCTAAATAATGTAAAGTCTATTCAAGATCATCCGAATTACTATTTTGTAAAAGGGGAAATTCAAAATGGAGAGCTGCTGGAGCATGTTATTCAGGAACGTGATGTGCAAGTCATTGTCAATTTCGCAGCTGAATCACATGTGGACCGTAGTATTGAAAATCCGATCCCTTTTTATGATACAAATGTAATTGGGACAGTCACCTTATTAGAATTAGTAAAAAAATATCCGCATATTAAACTCGTGCAAGTATCAACGGATGAGGTGTATGGATCTTTAGGAAAAACAGGGCGATTTACCGAGGAAACCCCGTTATCTCCAAATAGTCCATATTCTTCAAGCAAAGCGAGCGCCGATATGATAGCTTTATCTTATTATAAAACATATCAATTACCAGTTATCGTAACGCGTTGTTCCAATAACTATGGGCCGTATCAATATCCTGAAAAATTAATTCCGTTAATGGTTACGAATGCGCTCGAAGGAAAAAAATTACCGTTATATGGCGATGGATTAAATGTAAGAGATTGGCTACATGTAACGGATCATTGTCGTGCGATTGACGTTGTTTTGCATAAGGGACGTATAGGAGAAGTATATAATATAGGTGGAAATAATGAAAAAACAAATATAGATGTTGTGGAACAAATTATTACTCTCTTAGGAAAAACGGAAAAGGATATTGAATATGTGACAGACCGTTTAGGACACGACCGCCGTTATGCGATTGATGCAGAGAAAATGAAGAATGAATTTGATTGGGAACCGAAGTATACGTTTGAGCAAGGGTTACAAGAAACGGTGCAATGGTATGAGAAGAATGAGGAATGGTGGAAACCATTAAAAAAGTAAGGGGTATATAAATGAGAGAACGGATTATCATAACAGGAGCAAATGGTCAATTGGGAAAGCAACTACAAGAAGAGTTAAATCCTGAAGAATATGACATATATCCATTTGATAAAAAGTTACTAGATATAACAAATATATCCAAAGTGCAGCAAGTAGTACAAGAAATAAGGCCACATATCATTATTCATTGTGCAGCGTATACGAAGGTTGATCAAGCTGAGAAAGAACGAGATCTTGCTTATAGAATAAATGCAATAGGGGCTCGAAATGTAGCAGTTGTCTCACAATTAGTGGGGGCGAAGTTAGTTTATATTAGTACGGATTATGTATTTCAAGGTGATAGACCGGAAGGGTACGATGAATTTCATAATCCGGCGCCGATAAATATATACGGGGCTTCTAAATATGCGGGAGAGCAGTTCGTCAAAGAGTTACATAATAAATACTTTATCGTTCGTACGTCATGGTTGTATGGTAAGTATGGAAATAATTTTGTGAAAACGATGATGCGATTAGGGAAAGAAAGAGAAGAAGTATCTGTTGTAGCGGATCAAATCGGTTCTCCTACGTATGTGGCGGATTTAAATGTAATGATTAATAAGCTCATTCATACTTCTTTATACGGTACGTATCACATATCCAATAGAGGATCATGTTCTTGGTTTGAATTTGCAAAGAAAATATTTTCGTATGCAAATATGAAAGTGGATGTATTACCGGTTTCAACTGAAGAATTTGGAGCGGCGGCAGCGAGACCAAAATATTCTATTTTCCAACATAACATGCTACGATTAAATGGTTTTTTACAAATGCCTTCTTGGGAAGAAGGATTAGAGCGTTTTTTTATAGAAACAAAAAGTCATTAACAATTTTCAGTTAATGACTTTTTTGTTTGCCTTTAAGAGGTTTTATGTTACTATAATTATAGTATCAGGTACTAATAACAAGTATAAGTATTTCTGGGAGGATATATCATGGAACTATTACAAGGGAAAACATTTGTTGTTATGGGCGTTGCGAACCAAAGAAGTATTGCATGGGGAATTGCTCGCTCTTTGCATAATGCAGGTGCAAAATTAATCTTCACATATGCAGGAGAACGTTTAGAGAGAAATGTTCGTGAATTAGCGGATACATTAGAAGGACAAGAATCACTTGTATTACCTTGTGATGTAACAAATGATGAAGAACTTACAGCTTGTTTTGAAACAATCAAGCAAGAAGTTGGTACAATTCACGGTGTAGCGCACTGTATTGCTTTTGCAAATCGTGACGACTTAAAAGGTGAATTTGTAGATACTTCTCGCGACGGATTTTTACTTGCACAAAATATTAGTGCATTCTCTTTAACAGCTGTAGCAAGAGAAGCGAAGAAAGTAATGACAGAAGGCGGAAATATTTTAACGTTAACATATCTTGGCGGCGAGCGCGTTGTGAAAAACTATAACGTTATGGGCGTTGCGAAAGCTTCATTAGAAGCGAGCGTGAAATATTTAGCGAACGATTTAGGCCAACATGGCATTCGCGTTAACGCTATTTCTGCAGGTCCAATTCGTACGTTATCTGCAAAAGGTGTAGGCGACTTTAACTCAATCTTAAGAGAAATTGAGGAGCGCGCACCACTTCGTCGTACAACAACTCCAGAAGAAGTTGGGGATACAGCAGTATTCTTATTCAGTGATTTGGCACGCGGCGTAACAGGAGAAAACATTCACGTTGATTCAGGGTATCATATCTTAGGATAATTATAATATGAACTGTTAAAGGACAATCTCTACATGTTGAGATTGTCCTTTTTATTTGTTCTTGGAAAGAACGATTTTTAACGAAAGTTCTTACCATGTGATGAATATAACTATAATAGTACACGATTTATCCAGCTACGTATGGAAGTGGGAGGGACGAGTGTGAAGAATAAAAATAAAAGTTCAACAGTTGGAAAACCGTTGTTATATATTGCGCAAGTAAGTTTGGAACTTGCTGCACCGAAAATAAAAAGAATTATTTTAACAAACTTTGAAAATGAGGATCGAAAAGAGGAAAGTAATAGAAACGAAAATGTTGTAAGTAGTGCTGTGGAAGAGGTCATAGAACAAGAACAGGAACAACAAGAGGAGCAGCAAGTGGAAGGGAAAATAGAAGAAGAGGAACAAGTACAAGAACAGCAAGAGCCAGTGAGAACTGTTCCATATAATAAATCATTTAAGGATATGAATAACGAAGAGAGAATTCATTTTTTATTAAATCGCCCTCATTATATTCCGAAAGTAAGGTGCAGAATAAAAACAGCTACAGTTTCATATGTTGGATCAATCATATCGTATCGTAATGGAATTGTAGCGATTATGCCACCAAATAGCATGCGAGATATTAAGTTGTCTATAGATGATATACAATCAATTAGTATGGCTGGCTTTTAAATATGTAAAGGTGGTAGAAATCTTCTACCACCCCAATAGTTTTTTAGTTTACTTCACTTATTAGATAGAAACGTCGCGTAAGCACTGGATAGCACAGAAACAGCTTAAATCAACAGTAAGGCAAGTGTTAGTTGATACTAATCTTGCATTTGGTACAGCTAAAAACGTACAAATTGGATTATCACCAGGTGGTACAGGAGAACCGTCACCTAATACAACAGTTAATACACGTAGCACAGCACAGCTATCATCATCTACACTTTCCACACGGAAAATTGGAGATTGGCAGCTAACAAGGCTTGCAGATGGTGCAAATGCTTCAAATGCTGTTCCAGCTTTTGTGTATAAAATAAAAGGGCGTGTATTTGCTACTGAAGCACTATTGTGTGCCCCTAAAAATGGGATTTCACAACCAGATCCACACGTTGTTGTAGAACAATCTTGTAATTCATTGATGAATTTTACAACGTCAACTACACAATGAGAAGAGCCATGGTGTTTATTTTCGTTACAACTCATTAATGTCACTCCTTATCTTCTTGTTTGTATTTACATTAATAAGATATTGGAGTCGAGGAGATTTGGTCACAATCTCAAGACCTTTTTTTTTAAATAGGCGAAAGAAGATAAGGGAAGGTGGAATCATGCTGTTTACAAGTTGGCTTTTATTTTTTATTTTCGCGTTAGCGGCTTTTAGGCTCACCCGTTTAATTGTTTATGATAAAATTACAGCTTTTTTGCGAAGACCGTTTATTGACGAATTAGAGATTACAGAGCCGGATGGAAGTGTATCAACTTTTACAAAAGTAAAAGGTAAAGGATTAAGAAAGTGGATTGGCGAATTATTAAGCTGTTATTGGTGTACAGGTGTATGGGTTAGTGCTTTTTTATTAGTGTTATATAATTGGATCCCTATCGTTGCAGAACCGTTACTTGCGTTATTAGCTATTGCAGGAGCAGCAGCAATCATTGAAACGATTACAGGATATTTTATGGGAGAATAATATATTTTCATACTAAGAGAAAAAGCGGAGTTTAAAAGAATGAGGGAACGGAAATAAAGAGTTGTTCATATAGTAAATAGACAGAATTGACAGTAGAGGAGATGTTTGCTGTGAGCAATAATCCAAGGCAAAATTCATATGACCTGCAGCAATGGTATAACATACAGCAACAGCACTATGCACAACAACAGGCATATCAAGAACAATTGCAACAACAAGGATTTGTGAAGAAAAAAGGATGCAATTGTGGGAAAAAGAAGAATACAATAAAACACTATGAAGAATGAAACACTCATGCTACTGTGAGTGTTTTTTATTATACATATAAAAAGCGGTATTTCAATGAAGAAATACCGCTTTTTACTAACCAATTTGTGAAACTGTTAATGCTGCAGCACGGATGTCTACAGTTCCAATTAACTCAACTGGTACAATTTGAATTAAGTCACCAGGGTTTAAGTTAATAAGAATAACACCGCTGGATACGTCTACTTCACCAGTACCAATAACGTTAGAACGAACCGCTGTACCTGATCCAGGAATAATGTTAGCCGGTGTACCTAATGATAAGAAGAAACGACCAGCTTCTGGTGCAGTAGGTACATTATCAAGACTAATTGTTAATGTATAACTGATTTGATAAATACCAGCTCGTAGAATTCGAATGCCATCTCCGACACTTACTGTATCATTTATTACAGGAACAGGAATATTTGGGTTTGGACTTACGCTAGGTAATAGTAGTGGTGTAAATAATGAAGCGAACTGAGGTGCAGACGCGTTGAAAGCAAAACCGAAGGCAGGTAGTGTACTAGCTGGTTTCGCCTCACAATCGATTTTTGTAAATTCGCAATCAGAAGAGAACATGTTTTTCACTCCTTTATCTGTTTCTACTTTCAGTTAATGAAAAGGACAGGTTCTATGTTCTAGACAAGTTCCCAATTTTAAGAAATTTACATAATAATACTCGTTAAGCATGGATTGGGTGGCAGATAATTCTGCCACCCAATCCATGCTTAACTCATTATTTAGTTTTAAATCGTAACATCACGTAAGCATTGAATAGCGCAGAAGCAACTTAAATCAACAGTAAGACAAGTGTTGGTCGATATTAATCTTGCATTTGGTACAGCTAAAAACGTACAAATTGGATTATCACCAGGTGGTACAGGAGAACCGTCACCTAATACAACAGTTAATACACGCAATACAGCGCAATCATCATCATCTATACTCTCGACACGGAAAATTGGAGATTGGCAGCTAGAAAGGCTTGCAGATGGCGCGAATGCTTCAAATGGTGTTCCGGCTTTTGTGTATAAAATAAAAGGACGTGTATTTGCTACTGATGCGCTATTATGTGCTCCTAGAAAGGGGACTTCACAACCAGATCCGCATGTTGTTGTTGCACATTCTTGTAGTTCATGTATAAAACGAACGACATTAGATACACAGTTGAAATCAAAATCATGTTGATGATCTTCGTTACAATTGCAGCTCATTATGTTCACTCCTTCTCGTGAGTTCTGACATACACTATTACAATATGAGTGGGATATGGTTGATATTACGTTAATTCTTATGATAAAAAGAGGGAATTTATATAGGAGGGATGTACATATTGCAATATAAAAAAAGACATCCTTATTTCGTGGATGTCTTTTCAGGTAAATCTTTTCGCACAGTATACAAAAAGCGAGATATATCTAATTTTTTTCCTCTAAAAAATTGCGGAGAGGAAATGTACAATTCTTCTTTCGCACGTGTAATTGCGACATAAAGTAGTCGGCGTTCTTCTTCTAAAGCTTCAGAAGTCTCTGTAACACGATCATTTGCATCTTTTAAAGAAGAAGTATGGGGCAGAATACCATCGCTCGCTCCGAGTAAAAAGACACATGGAAATTCAAGGCCTTTTGCGTTATGAATAGACATAAGTGAAACAGCATCTTTTTGCGGCATTGTTTTTAATGCTTCCATTTCTTTTTGCCCTTGAATGGCTTCATCAATAAATTGTAAATAAGCTGGAATGTCGGTGAAGCGATTTGCCGACTCCATTAATTCTTCTAACATTTCTTCTTGTATGTCTTTATGCATCGTAAAGGAAGAACGATCGTTACTTTGTAAGTACTCTAAATACTTTCCTTTACCATGAATAATTTCTTTTAATGCTTTTTTCGGTTCTAATTCTTTTATAAATTTAATAAAATCGATACGCTCATTTACCTTTTTCACTTGAAAAGGTTTTAAGCTCGGATTTAATAATAAGAAATGAAGAAGAGAAGGGAAACGACCTTCACCATATTTCCATTGTTCACGTTCAATAAATGAAATACAATCATCACGCCCGATATACATCGTTGGCAATATGTTTGAAAGTGATTCTAATCGAAATGGTTCAATTACGAGTCGCAAATGATCCAATACAGGCTTAATTAAAGAATGTTCATAAAATGACTGACTCGCACCGTGCTTAATAAACGGGATTTTATGAATGGTAAGCTGATCAAGTAACGAACGGCTTACAGAATGTGTGCGATACAGCAAACAAAAATCTTTATAATTTCGTTCACCACTATCTACTTTTTCTTGAATGAGCTGCAAAATTTGATTTGCTTCATCAAGAGTCGTAGCCGGTCTTGCATAAAAAGGTTGTACACCTTCTTCACGAACAGAATATAGCTCTTTATCAAACCGTTCTTGATTTAGTTTGATAACTTCATTTCCAAGTCCGACAATAAAAGGATTGGATCGATAATTCGTATTAAGGGCGATAATCGTAGTGTTATCAAATTCTTTTGGAAAAGATAAAATAATTTGGTGACTTGCTCCTCGCCAACCGTATATAGCTTGATCGTCATCACCTGCGATAAATAAATTATTTCTTGGCGAAGCTAACAATTTTACAATTTCATATTGAGCATACGATGTATCTTGGAACTCATCTACTTCAATATAGTGGAAACGTTGTTGTAATTGGGTAAGCAAAGGAGCGTTATTTTCTAACATATAATATGTTTCTAATAAGATGTCATCGAAATCGATATAATTATATCGTTGTTTCACTTCTTCAAAACGCTCGTATACTTCTTTAAATTCTTGTTCAACGGGTGTTTTTGCTTTTACATCTTTCGGACGATTCAACTTGTTTTTCTCAAGTGAAATCATCGCGAGCATCGTTTCAGCATCATAATCGTCTTTTAAACGCAATTCTTTTAAAATTTTCTTTATCATAATTTGTTTATGTTTTTCGTTTGCTAAAATTTGCTGATTATATCCTTGACTACGAAGCAATTTTAAAAAGACAGAGTGGAACGTACCGGCAACAACGTAGCTACTTGCCGCATGATTCATACCCGGTAAATTCGCTACACGATTTCGGATTTCTTCAGCCGCTTTTTGTGTAAATGTAAGTAATAAAATATTTCTCGGATGAACTTGTTTTACATTTACTAAATAACCGACGCGAGTTGTTAAAACAGATGTTTTCCCGCTTCCGGCACCAGCTAATGTAAGAACAGGGCCTTCTGTCGTTCGTACGGCCTCTAATTGTTTTTCGTTTAAAAATACATTTTGCTGTTCGAGAGCGCGGAAATACGCCGCATCTGCATCTTCTTCCATAATTAAATGGGTAGATGTTTTCGGAATATGATATGTTGCACGTGGAATATCAGCGTGCGTTAATGATTTTTGTGAAAATTTTTCTTGTGTCATATATTCACCTTCAAAACTATAGCATCAACATTTAACTTTAGCGGAAGAAAAAGAAAATAGCAATGTAAAAAAACAGGAGGGGATACCTCCTGTTTTCAAATTACAATTCTTTTATCATAACGATGTGAGGAATATTTGCTTCCATAAATACATCAGAATTCGTTACATATCCAAGTTTTTTATAGAAATCTTCAGCATGTGTTTGGGCATGCAGCTTCAATTTTGGTAGCGAATTTTCTTTCGCATATGCTTCAAGTGCATCCATAACAATTTTTCCAATGCCTTTTTTACGATGGGAAGCTAGTACGCAAATGCGTTCCATTTTTCCTATTCCATCAATGGTACGAAAACGTCCAGCACCAACGGGAACATCATTATCATATATAACAACGTGTATGGAAGTTTCTTCAAACTCATCATACTCTTCTTCGGCAGAAACTTGTTGTTCCTTCACAAATACTTGCTTACGTACAGAGAATGCATCTCTTAGTTGTTCGTCCGTTTGTACGATCTGTGCATGCAAATTAGTTGTTCCCCTTTCCAAGGTGGAATGTTTCGTGTACAGTCCATGTTCCGTTTTCTAGTTGATATAGAAGGTGGAAGCGGTCAATTGGTTGTTCGT
This sequence comes from Bacillus cereus group sp. BfR-BA-01381, assembly GCF_022663555.1. Lineage (NCBI taxonomy): Bacteria > Bacillati > Bacillota > Bacilli > Caryophanales > Bacillaceae > Bacillus > Bacillus cereus group sp. BfR-BA-01381. The sequence continues at coordinate 61,209 of NZ_JAKUFR010000017.1, read as the reverse complement.
AATAGAAATCTTTCATACGTAATCGACCTAGTACATCAGCATGCTCTGCATCTGATAAGCCTTGTCCAATTGTTAAATGAGGTACAAAAGCGTATTCGCGTTCTTGTGTAAAGAATCCGCTATGCATTTCCTCATTTAAGAAAGTAAGTTCAGGTGTTTTTTCTACTTTAAAATAAAGAACATTATTAACAGGTGCGAATGAACCAACTTTTCCAACATGAAGGGTAAAAGGGTTCGTTTTACTTGCGATTGTATGTAACTCGTTTACAATCGATTCTAATTGTTCATCTTGCGTCTCAAAGGGTGTTTTCAATGTAATATGTGGCGGAACTAATGCGTAGTGCGGATCATAACGTTTACGCAATCCGTTCGCTTTATCTTGAATCATTTTAGATGGAAAAATTACAATGCCTAATTTCATGTTCCAATTCCTCCCTTTGTAAGTCTAGTTAGATTTTGAGAAAATAACTCTCTTAATCTATTATATCAAATTATTCTGAATACTGCTCTCTATTATTTCATTGATAGCATATGAGAGAAAGCTTTCGGTAAATCAGTTTGCCAATATTTCCACGTATGATTACCTTCAAACTCCTCGTAATGCGTGATGAAATTTCGATCTGTCAGAAGCGTATTAAGTTCACGGTTCGGCCCTACGAAATCAGATACTTGTCCATCAGTGCGCTTTACAGCTGTTTCTTCTGTCCCAATAACGTGATAAAGCTCTAGCGCCTCCGGATTTTTGAAGTCTTTTGCTAAGTTCATTACTGTTTCATCCACAAATGGTGATTGCATAACAACTTTACCGAATGTATGCGGATACATAAGTGCGGTCATAAAGGAAACTGTTCCGCCAAGAGAATCACCAATTAACACACGACCTTTCCCCATTTGGTACGTTGGATAATTTTCATCGATATATGGTGCAAGTTCATGAGCAAGGAAACGAATATACGCAGCGTTTTTTACTTCATTTGGGAAATATTTTTCTTTACGATCGTGTACATTTTTATATGGAATACCGACAATAATTGTACGGTCAATTTCTTCAGTTTCACGAAGGCGCTCAATTACACGGTGTGCTTTCCCAAGCTGAAAATAATCTCTGCCATCTTGTGCAATTACAACTGTATGTTTGTGCAGCGGTGTGTAATTTACCGGTAAGTAAACGAGAAGTGTAACATCTTCTTGAAGTGATGCACTATAAAATGAAATCTCTTCAATTCTCCCAATTGTTTGATTCATGTAGATCCCCCTAAATAAAAATTTACTGTAATAATTGTAAGAGCGACGCTTGTAGTGAAAAAGAAAGAAATATTCACTAATAGGTGCTTTCGTTTCTATTTTACCATAATGGTACGAAGAATCTAAAAAATTAGTATTTAAGTTAGGAAAGAAAACGGATATAATGAAGTGGGATTTTTGACAGGTGAGAGGGGAGACGGAATTTGAAACAAGAAAGATCAATCGCACTACCATTAGCCATTTCCATTATAGCCATTTCATTCGCAGCAGTTTTTGTAAAGATGTCCTCGGCACCATCTTCCATATTAAGTATGTATCGATTATGGATTATCGTACTTCTTATGCTGCCTATTGTTTGGAAAAAACGGGAAGAGTTTAGTAAGATTCAAATAAAAGATTGGGGATTTTTAATCGGATCTGGTTTCTTTTTAGCACTTCATTTTCTTTTATGGTTTGAATCTTTAAAGCATACAACAGTTGCGAGTTCGACGATTATTTTAGCGCTTCAACCAATCGTATCTTTAGTTGGAGGTTTTTTCTTATTTAAAGAAAGAACAACATACTCAGCCATTGCGACAATGGGAATTGCGATACTAGGTGTAGTGTGTATTGGTTGGGGAGATTTAGGACTAAGTGAACAAGCAATTTATGGAGATATATTATCCTTTTTAAGTGTAATAGCAGTTGTCGGTTATTTATTTATCGGCCAAACGACAGTAAAGAAAGTATCACACTGGATTTACAGCTTTACTGTTTTTGCATTCGCAGGTATTTTTATGGGGATTTATAATATAGTGTTGCAAGTTCCTTTTACAGGTTATACAAAGTGGGATTGGACCATTTTTCTTTTACTTGCGGTCGTGCCGACAGTGTCACACGTCATTAATAACTGGTTATTAAACTACGTAAATGCAACAACAATTTCGATGAGTATTTTAGGGGAACCAGTTGGAGCATCTATACTAGCGTTCTTCATACTTGGGGAAAGATTAAATGCTATGCAAATGATCGGTAGCATGCTCGTATTGTTTGGTGTGTCTGTTTTCTTATTGCAGCAACAAAAACGAACAGCAAAAGATGTGGTAAACGAGCCTGTTTATACACAGGAATTATAATGTTAGAGGGGAAAAGAGAAGTTGTAATACTTCTCTTTTTGTTTTACAGAAATATAGGGGAGGAAGGGGGAGGGAAATGGAAGAAATATTAAAGAAGTATATGCAGAACCTTACAACACTAAGTGAAGAAGAGCAGCACATGATTCTCAGTGAATTACAAATTGGAGAATATAAAAAAGGAACAGTGCTCTTAAGGCAAGGAGATGTCCCTTCGAAATGTTATTTTGTATTACAGGGATGTATTAGGCAACATTGTATAGATGAAACAGGGAAAGAGGTTACATCAAATTTCTATACAGAAGAACAAGCAATCGTAAATTTTAATCACCATAAACAAGATAAAGCATCCCCGCATACGTTAACGTGTTTAGAAGATTGTCTAGTTGTAGTTGGCGACCTGCACAGTGAAAAGGACATGTATAAGAAATATTCACAATTAGAAGAAATGACACGCCAAATGATTGAATACAATTTCGGTGAGGTACAAGAAGAACTTTCATTATTTATTGCATCGACACCAGAAGAACGTTACAAATCATTATTACAAAAACGACCGCATTTAATCAATCGTGTTCCTCAATATCAATTGGCAAGTTATCTAGGTATTACGCCAGAATCATTAAGCAGAATTAAGAAACGACTCAAACAGTAGTGTTTTTTCCACCTTTAATCAATAGCCATATACTAAATCCGAGTTCACCTGCGATCATCGGTAGTTGAAAGACAACATTAAGAATGGAAATCATCGCATCATATTGTGAAAACATTGTATTCATGACGTGAATTACGATATAACCGATAGAAGCCAAGAATAGTAGTATACTAATACATTTCGGTATATGTTTACATAGAAAAGCTACATAACCTAAAACGAAAAGATGTAAGCCGAAAATGATTAACCCTACAGACCAAATGTATTCGAATGCACTGAGAGACAACATCACATATGTTTCTGGATTCGCAATCATACTTTTTGAAAGTAGCAATGCCAATATTAAATTGAATATGGCAATTCCAAGTATTGCTGTATACATAAGACGAAGCAAGGCAGCTAGTAATGAGAGGCTAGTATGAATTGGTTTTAGAAAGAAATAAAGAGCCCACGCGGCGACAATATCAGTAATGAAAATGATAATCCAACCAAAGATTTCCGCTTTGAAAAGTGAATTTGAAGTTTGGATATTATGGAATGTCACGCTCGCGTTTTCTTGTACAACGAGATTTCCATGAACAAAACCGTAAGAAAAAAATGCAATGAATGCCATAACAAGAAGAGAAGAGCCAGCAAGTAATGCATACTTTCGTTCAGTCATAATACGTCCTCCTATCCTAATGGTGTTTTCATTGTAATAGAGAAGAAGAGGAGGTTCATTGACTTAAATCAAGAGAGGAGAAGTTTAGTGGAATTTCCATCAAAAAAAGATGCATGGCTATATCCGATTTTTTTCGTTGTCATTGGAGCGTGTTTTGCTCCAATATTTGCAGGAAGAGAATATTTTCTTTTGTTTTTCACAATCCCATTAGTTATCTTATTGATGTGGAGTTGGTTTTCAACAAAATATATTGTTGGAGAAGAAACAATTACTATTAGATCAGGTTTCGTGAAAAAGCGCATATTTATACGAGATATAAAACAAATTTCAAATACGAAAAATCCAGTAGCAGCCTACGCCTTATCGTTTGATCGACTTGAAATTGTTTACGGCACACATCAAACAGAAATTATTTCTCCTAAAGATAAAGAGCAATTTATCAATCTTGTTACAAGTAAAAATCCACACATTGAAATAAAGTAAAAGAGTGGCTTCATAGCCACTCTTTTACTTTGGGTTTGTCATATAAGGTTGTACATGAATGATACATAGGTCCCTGAACTTTCCTTCAGTAGTTGTAACAATTACGACTGCTCTACCTGCACTTTTTCCGGTAATCGTTACCGTATCACCTTTTGGATACAGTGTGATAACATCAGCATTCATATTGGTCCAAATAAGTTCTTGATTCGTTGCATGCACTGGCAAAACAGAAGCTGATAACTCAGTGCTTTGTCCCGTTCTTACTTTTAACTTATTTTTTTCCATATGAACACCAATGACTGAAATAACAGAAGGAGCAATTGAAATTTTGGGTGGATTAGGTTGTATGTTTAAACAAGACGTAGAAGTATTTGTGATAGGTGAAAATTTTCGTGTTTGTTGTTGCTGGAAAGCTGCTAACATGTTGGAGTCCCCTTTCTGTATAAGTGCTGATAGTACTACTATAAAGGAGTAGTGTTACGTTTAATTTAATGAAACATAAAGAAATTGTTAAATTCGAGCAGAAGATTGTCGAACTTTGAGAAAAAAGAAAACTCTGCTGATACGATAACAGCAGAGCTTTTCCTTTATAGATTATGACTATGTTGCTTTTCAAAAGTCTCAAAGTGCTCTTCAACTTCTTTTGAAGATTGTGTTAGTAAACTAACAATTACGATTACTAGTAAACTAATAGTAAAACCAGGAATCATTTCATATAAGAATTCTTTTAAGAATTTGAATTGCGTCCAAATAATTACTGTAGCGGCACCAGAAATCATACCAGCAAGTGCGCCCCACTTCGTCATACGTTTCCAATATAAGCTTAATAAAATAGCAGGTCCGAATGAAGAGCCAAATCCAGCCCAAGCGTATCCAACAAGAGCTAAAATCGTATCATTTTGTTTAAACGCTAATGCACACCCAACTAATGCAATAACAAGAACAGCCATACGGCCGACAAATACAAGCTCTTTATCAGAAGCAGAACGTTTAAAGAAAGTACGATATAAGTCTTCCGTTACAGCACTAGAAGTAACGAGTAACTGAGATGAGATTGTACTCATAATTGCTGCTAAAATAGCGGCTAATAAAAATCCAGTAATCAGTGGGTGGAATAAAATTTTTCCAAGTTCAAGGAAAATTGTCTCTGGATTGGATAGTGTTAATCCTTTGTCTGAGTAGTACGCAATACCGATAAGACCAGTAAACATAGCTCCGACAACAGAGAAAATCATCCAGCTCATACCAATTCGTCGCGCACTTTTAATCTCTTTTACAGAAGAAATTGCCATAAAGCGTACGATAATATGAGGTTGTCCAACATAACCAAGGCCCCATGCGAATAATGAAATAATACCTAATACAGAAGTACCTTTAAAAATATCTAATAATGTTGGATCAATTGATTTAATTGTGCTAAATGCTGGACCAAGTCCATTTACATTCATAATTGTAACAGTAGGAACAAGAATAAGAGCAATTACCATAATGATTCCTTGCACGAAGTCTGTCCAACTTACTGCTAAGAAACCACCAAATAATGTGTAAGCAACAACAACGCCAGCTACAATGAATAATCCAACGTGGTAGTTCATACCAAATGAATTTTCAAATAATACAGCACCTGAAACGAGTCCTGAAGCTACATAAAAAGTAAAGAAAATCATAATAACAAGTCCAGATACTAAGCGTAGCATGTGAGATTTGTCGTGGAAACGGTGTTCCAAAAATTCTGGGATAGTAATAGAGTTGTTTGCAATTTCAGAGTAGGTACGTAAGCGAGGAGCGACATATAGCCAGTTTGCGTATGCGCCTAGTGTCAGGCCGATCGCAATCCAACTACTACTTAATCCAACGCTAAACATTGCACCGGGTAAGCCCATTAAAAGCCACCCACTCATATCGGATGCTCCAGCACTTAATGCTGTTACTGCGGGGCCTAGTGTACGCCCGCCAAGCATATAATCTGTTAAGTTGGACGTTCGTTTATAGGCGAAATAGCCAATGACTAACATCCCGAGCATGTAAATAGAGATTGAAGTTAAAGTTAACATCTGCGTACTCATGAAGTTCCCCTTCCTTTTGTCATGTCTTTTGATGCGTTATGCATATTTATAATCTATCATGATTATTCTGAAAAATCCATACAGAAATATGAATTTTCAGAAATGTAAGCGTTTTTCGATGCCATTTTACTTTTTTAATATATAATATTCATACAAAAAACCTTATTTTTAATAGAGTATTTATTATATTTACATAAAAAGAGGTTGTTTTGTCAATATAATATTGAAAGGAAAGAAAAATAAAATTTTTAAAAAAGTATTGACTTGTGAAAAAAGTCAGGTCTATAATGAGTGCAACTTAAAAAAATGCAAGCTTTGATGAAGAAGAGTACACATGATGAACATGTCAGAGAGCTGATGGTTGGTGCGAATCAGTATGGAATTGATGTGGAATGGGCTTCGGAGCTTCCAAACCGAAACGAAAGAAGTAGGCTTTGGCGACATGATCTCATCGATACAAGAGACACGTATTGTTTTTGATACGGTAAAGTGCGTTACATTCGTAACGAATTAAGGTGGCACCACGGGAGTACCCGTCCTTTCTATAGGATGAGTACTCCCTTTTTGTGTATAAAAAATTAAATAAATGAAATCGTTTAAGTAAGAAGAGTACGTATATTGGAGACGTTACAGAGAGCCGGGAATAGGTGGGAGCCTGGTGCGGTACCATATACGGAATGGGCTTACGAGAGGTATGCTGAACAATTATTTTCAGTAGGCAACCCGGGTTCCGCCGTTACAAGGATAAGGTATAAATTTTGTACCTGAATAAAGCGGGATGCTTTTGCGTCCAACATGAGGTGGTACCACGGTAAATTTATCGTCCTCTACATATTTTCGATATGTAGGGGACTTTTTTATTTTTCAGATTGAGGTGAAAGGCATGATGACAAAAGAGAAATTTATGAAGCAAAAAGAACAAGGAAGAACATTTTTAGTAATTGCTGAAGAAGAAGGAGATAGCATTACGCCAATTTCTTTATATAGACGTATGAAGGGAAAGAAAAAGTTTTTATTAGAAAGTTCACAGCTTCATCAAGATAAAGGACGCTATTCCTACTTAGGGTGTAATCCGTATGGGGAAGTGAAAAGTATCGGTACGGAAGTGGAACGAACGATTTTCGGTCAAACAGAAAAGTTACAAGGTAACGTACTACAAGTGTTAGAAGAAGTGATTGCGTCAGCTCAAGTAGACAGTCCATTTCCGTTTTGCGGAGGAGCAGTTGGTTATATTGGCTATGACGTTATTCGGCAATATGAAAACATTGGAGCAAATTTACACGATCCATTGAATATTCCAGAGGTACACCTTTTACTGTACCGTGAGTTTATCGTGTATGACCACTTACGCCAAAAGTTGTCGTTTGTATATGTATGCAGGGAAGATGATGCAGCAGATTATGAAGAAGTATACGAAAGGCTGCGAGTATACAAAGAGGAAGTGCTACAGGGAGAAGAAGCGGAAGTAACTGAAATAAGATCAACATTATCATTCACTTCTTCTATAACGGAAAAAGAATTTTGCGTAATGGTAGAAACGGCGAAAGAACATATTCGAGCCGGGGACATATTCCAAGTCGTATTATCACAGCGTTTGCAAAGTGAATGTATTGGTGATCCATTCGCGTTATACCGAAAACTACGAATTGCCAATCCATCACCATATATGTTTTATATCGATTTTCAAGATTATGTTGTACTCGGTTCTTCGCCAGAAAGTTTGCTATCGGTAAGAGAGGATAAAGTGATGACAAATCCAATTGCTGGTACGAGGCCGAGAGGGAAGACAAAGCAGGAAGATACGGAAATTGAAAAAGAGCTGTTAGAAAATGAGAAAGAGCGAGCAGAGCATATGATGCTTGTAGATCTTGGGCGAAATGATATTGGTAGAGTGAGTGAAATCGGCTCAGTTACGATAGATAAATATATGAAAGTAGAAAAATATTCTCACGTTATGCACATTGTATCTGAAGTTTACGGAACATTGCGAAAACAAATGAGCGGATTTGATGCATTAGCGTATTGCTTACCGGCGGGTACGGTATCAGGTGCTCCGAAAATTAGAGCGATGGAAATTATAAATGAGCTAGAGAATGAAAAAAGAAATATATACGCAGGTGCGGTTGGATACGTTAGTTTTTCAGGGAATCTTGATATGGCGCTCGCCATTCGAACGATGGTCGTGAAAGATGAGAAAGCATACGTTCAGGCAGGAGCGGGGATCGTCTACGATTCAGACCCAGTTGCTGAATATGAAGAAACGTTAAATAAAGCGAGAGCGCTTTTGGAGGTAATGAAATGATTGTACTGATTGATAATTACGATTCATTCACATATAACTTGTATCAACTGTTAGGTGAATACGAAGAAGATATTGTTGTCGTAAGAAATAATCAAATAACGATAGAACAATTAGAAGAAATGAAGCCGAAAGGAATTGTACTTTCACCAGGACCAGGAAAACCAGAGGATGCTGGAATTTGTATGAAAGTGATTCGTCATTTTTATAAGAACGTTCCCATATTAGGGATTTGTCTTGGCCACCAAGCGATTATAGCTGCATTTGGAGGAGACATTGTAAGAGCAGAACGTATTAAACACGGAAAAACATCGCGTGTGAAACATAACGGAACGTCAATCTTTTCATACGCTACACAGCCGCTAACGGCAATGCGCTATCATTCCCTTGTTGCAGAGCAAACGAGCTTGCCAGAGTGTTTTGACATATTAGCGACAGCGATGGACGACGGAGAAATAATGGCAGTCCGTCACAATTATTATCCGCTCTTTGGATTACAGTTTCATCCGGAATCAATTGCAACAGAAGAAGGCGGAAAGTTAATCCGTGCCTTTTTAACAGAGGTAAAAGAGGAGGAAAGGGTATGAATAACTATCTTCGTAAATTAGTGGAGGGTCAACATTTAACAGAAGAGGAAATGTATAAAGCAGGGCTTCTTTTATTAAATGAAAACATATTGGAAAGTGAAATTGCAGCTTTCTTAGTCTTACTGAAAGCGAAAGGTGAAACTGCAGAAGAAATATACGGTCTCGTCCGAGCTCTTCGTGAAAAGGCATTACCGTTTTCAAATTATATACAAGGAGCGATGGACAACTGCGGGACAGGTGGTGACGGTGCCCAAACGTTTAATATTAGTACAACATCGGCATTTGTACTGGCAGGAGCTGGTGTAAAGGTTGCAAAACATGGTAACCGTGCTGTTTCTAGTAAAACAGGAAGTGCAGATTTATTAGAAGAACTCGGTGTAAATATTAGCAGTACGCCAAACGAAATTGATTATTTATTAGAGCATGTCGGAATCGCATTTTTATTCGCACCAGCGATGCACCCAGCATTAAGACGCATTATGAAAATAAGAAAAGAATTAAACGTGCCGACAATCTTTAACTTAATTGGCCCTTTAACAAATCCGGTGAATTTAGAAACACAATTTGTCGGCATTTATAAAAGAGATATGTTACTACCAGTTGCGCAAGTATTACAAAAGTTAGGCCGGAAACAAGCGCTTGTCGTAAACGGAAGTGGTTTTTTAGATGAAGCGTCATTACAAGGGGAAAATCACGTAGTCCTTTTAAAAGATAATGAAATAGTAGAAATGAGTATTGATCCAGAAAAGTATGGTTTTTCAAGAGTGAAAAATGAAGAAATTAGAGGGGGGAATTCAAAAGAAAATGCAAAGATTACGCTCGGCGTATTGAGCGGAGAAAAGAGTGTTTATCGCGATACAGTTTTATTCAATGCAGGTTTAGCTCTTTTCGCAAATGGAAAAACGGAAACGATTGAAGAAGGAATTAAACTCGCGGCATATAGCATTGACTCTGGAAAAGCATTAGCGAAACTAAATTTATTAATTGCAGCAAGTAACGAAAAATTAGAAAGGGTGAATTAAAATGGGGACGATTTTAGATGAAATTGTAGAACAGAAGAAAAAGGAAGTTGCGGCATTATATGAAACATATACACCAATAAAAGAAAGTAGAAAGACACATTCACTCGTAGAATCATTACATCAGTTTACTGTTATTGCAGAAGTAAAGCGAGCATCACCATCAAAAGGAGATATCAATTTACACGTTGATGTACGAAAACAAGTGAAAACATATGAAGAATGCGGCGCAGGAGCAGTTTCTGTTTTAACAGACGGTCAATTTTTTAAAGGATCTTTTTATGATTTACAAACAGCACGAGAAGAAAGTAACATTCCGCTTTTATGTAAAGATTTCATAATTGATAAGATTCAAATTGATAGAGCATATGAAGCTGGCGCAGATATTATTTTATTAATTGTAGCAGCGTTACCGAAAGAGAAGTTAAAAGAGCTGTATAGCTACGTACTAGAAAAAGGGTTAGAAGCAATTGTTGAAATTCATGATGAAGAGGAATTAGAAATTGCAATCGAATTAAATCCGCACGTTATCGGTATTAACAACCGTAATTTAAAAACATTCGAAGTCGATTTAGGCCAAACAGAAAAGCTTGGAAAACGATTAAATGAGGAGAAATTACTTTGGATTAGTGAGAGCGGAATTCATTCAAAAGAAGATATGATCCGCGTCAAGCGAGCTGGAGCAAAAGGTGTATTAGTTGGGGAAGCACTTATGACATCATCTTCTATTCGCACCTTTTTTGAAGATTGTAAGGTGAATATATGAAAGTGAAAATTTGCGGTATCACTGATATGGAAACAGCAAAACGTGCTTGCGAATACGGAGCAGATGCACTCGGATTTGTTTTTGCAGAAAGTAAGCGAAAAATTACTCCAGGGCTAGCGAAAGAAATCATTCAGGAGCTTCCAGCCAACGTGTTAAAAATCGGTGTTTTCGTAAATGAATCAGTAGAAGTGATCCAGAAAATTGCAGATGAATGCGGGTTAACGCATGTGCAACTACATGGGGATGAAGATAATCATCAAATTAGAAGATTGAATATTCCGTGTATAAAAGCGCTCGGAGTAACTTCAGAGACCGATATGAAAAATGCTCAAGCATATAAAACGGATTATATATTGTTTGATAGCCCAAAAGAAAAGTTTCACGGAGGAAATGGAAAGAAATTTTCATGGGAACTACTTGCACATATGTCAAAAGAGTTGCGAGAGAAAACGATATTAGCTGGTGGATTAAACGCTCTTAATATAGAAGAAGCAATTCGAACTGTTCGGCCATATATGGTCGATGTGAGCAGCGGAGTAGAGACAGAAGGAAAGAAAGATGTAGAGAAAATAAAACAATTTATTATAAAAGCGAAGGAGTGTTCCGAATGAACTACGCATATCCAGATGAAAAAGGACATTACGGTATATACGGAGGACGATACGTTCCAGAAACGTTAATGCAATCTGTACTAGAACTAGAAGAAGCATATAAAGAAGCGATGCAAGATGAAGCATTTCAAAAGGAATTAAATCATTATTTAAAAACGTACGTCGGAAGAGAAACACCGCTATATTATGCTGAAAATATGACGAAGTATTGCGGTGGTGCAAAGATTTATTTAAAACGTGAAGATTTGAACCATACAGGAGCTCACAAAATTAATAATACAATCGGTCAGGCACTACTTGCAGTACGAATGGGCAAGAAAAAAGTTGTCGCTGAAACAGGAGCTGGGCAACACGGAGTGGCAACAGCTACTGTATGTGCTCTACTCGGATTAGAATGCGTCATCTTTATGGGAGAAGAAGATGTGAGACGTCAAAAATTAAATGTGTTCCGAATGGAATTGCTCGGAGCGAAAGTGGAAAGTGTAGCGGCAGGTAGCGGCACATTAAAAGATGCGGTGAACGAGGCGCTTCGCTACTGGGTTTCACACGTGCATGATACACATTACATTATGGGATCTGTTCTCGGACCGCATCCATTCCCGCAAATTGTTCGTGATTTCCAAAGTGTAATTGGGAAAGAAACAAAAAAACAATATGAAGCGTTAGAAGGGAAGTTACCAGAAGCTGTCGTTGCTTGTATTGGAGGCGGTAGTAATGCGATGGGCATGTTTTATCCGTTCGTGCACGATGAAGAAGTTGCTCTTTACGGCGTAGAAGCAGCTGGAAAAGGCGTTCATACAGAAAGGCATGCAGCTACTTTAACGAAAGGAAGCGTTGGCGTTCTCCACGGATCGATGATGTACCTTCTGCAAAATGAAGAAGGACAAATTCAAGAAGCTCACTCTATTTCAGCTGGACTTGATTACCCGGGGGTTGGTCCAGAACATAGTTTACTAAAAGATATTGGCCGCGTTTCTTATCATTCCATTACAGATGATGAAGCGTTAGAAGCATTTCAATTATTAACGAAAAAAGAAGGAATTATCCCGGCGTTAGAAAGCTCGCATGCTGTCGCATATGCATTAAAATTAGCGGCGCAAATGAAGAAAGACGAAGGGCTTGTCATTTGTTTATCTGGCCGTGGTGATAAAGATGTAGAGAGTATAAAACGTTATATGGAAGAGGTGTAAAAGATGGGAGTAGAAAAAATTAAAGCAGCATTTGAAAATGGTAAGAAAGCATTTATTCCGTACGTAATGGGCGGAGATGGTGGCCTTGAAAAGTTAAAAGAAAGAATTCGTTTTCTAGATGAAGCAGGAGCAAGCATCGTTGAAATTGGTATCCCGTTTTCAGATCCAGTTGCAGATGGCCCAACAATTCAAAGAGCAGGAAAACGAGCACTAGATAGCGGTGTAACAGTAAAAGGCATTTTTCAAGCATTAATAGAGGTAAGGAAAGAAGTACAAATTCCGTTTGTACTTATGACATATTTAAATCCAGTACTTGCATTCGGAAAAGAACAATTCATCGAAAATTGTATAGAAGCAGGGGTAGACGGTATTATTGTTCCAGATTTACCGTATGAAGAACAAGACATTATTGTACGGCTTCTCCGAAATGAAAATATCGCTTTAATCCCACTCGTTACCGTTACGAGCCCAATTGAGCGAATCGAGAAAATTACGAGTGAATCAGAAGGATTTGTTTACGCTGTTACAGTAGCGGGCGTAACGGGAGTACGTCAAAATTTTAAAGATGAGATTCATAGTTATTTAGAAAAAGTAAAATCACATACGCATTTACCGGTAGTGGCAGGGTTCGGTATTTCAACAAAGGAACATGTAGAAGAGATGATTACAATATGTGACGGCGTTGTCGTTGGAAGTAAAGTGATTGAGCTGTTAGAAAATGAAAAACGAGAAGAAATATGTGAATTAATACAGGCAACAAAACAAAAAGAAGAGGCATAAGTCTCTTCTTTTTGTTTTACGAAATAAATGTTAAAATATACAGAAAATACATATAATTTAGAGGGTGAGAAAGCATGCTAAGACGGAAACTACTATATCTTCTTTTAACTGTACCACTATACGCTTGGCTCATTAGCATGACGCAAATAGAGTTGATGGCTCTATTTTTAGGATATGTATTCATCTTTTCCAACTTAAATCGTATTCAAGAGCAATCTATTTTAGAAATATGTATATTTTCGATTAGTATAGAACTATTTAGTATCGTTTCGATTGTATTATTAAATGAAGTATTCCGATGGATCTATTCATTTGAATTCATGAAATTTGGAAATGTTGTATTGCAAGTCATATGTGCTTATATTGTGTTTGTTCTGTTAGACAAAATGGTCGGACAGCAGACGGTTTTTCAGGATAAAAGAAAATGGGGGTGAATGAAAAAGGTGCCGTTTGGCTCCTTTTTTAAATCTGTTGCAAAAACAATTGAAATTTATGGTATCTGTTATATAATAGTTAAAAATTGTATTTTTAATGAAAAGAGATGATAACATGGCCATATTGTTGGCACTTATCCCAATTATGATGATTTTCATTTGTTTATTTTTATTTAAACAAACGTCATTAAGGTCCTCGTTAATTTCTTATGCGGTGTCTGTTGGAATCGTTTTACTCTCGCCAACGTTTCAACTAGGGATAAGTAAAACTGTGCACGCAACGATTAAAGGTTGGTTAATTTGTTTTATTGTCGGATACGTTTTATTTTTCGGTATTTTTTTATTTCACCTCATGAACAAAATGGGGTACATCGATCAAGTAGCACGTTTTCTAGAAGAAGTGACACACGATCGTTTATTACAAATGCTTCTTATGTGTTTTGGTATTTGCCCACTAATTGAATCAGTAAGTGGATTTGGAATTGGCTTTATGGTTGCAGCACCTATTTTTCTATCATTAGGCTATAAACCGTTTCAAGCTGTACTACTTTCATTTATTGGTTTACTAGCTAGTTCATGGGGGGCAATGGCAACTGGTACGATTATCGGTTCGCAGCTTATAAACATGCCCCTTACAACACTTGGCACAAATACAGCACTACTAAGCATTCCGATGTTTGCTTATTTTGTCATTCTTTCCTTACATGTTGTAGGTGGCTGGCAGGCGGTGATTGAAAAGTGGAAGGAAGGATTCGGTTTCTTTTTATTATTTTCTCTCGGAATCTACCTTTCTAACGCATATGTAAGTGTTGAACTCGCAGGTATATTAAGTTCTATCGTTACCATTACATTTGGCTTTCTTATCGTTAAATTAAAAGGAAAAAACGAACAAAACCTAATAACAGAACATGCTGCGACAACGGAAAGAGAAGTATCTATTATAAAAATTATTAGCCCTTATATATTCTTAACTGTTTGTATATTGCTTTCTCGCCTCGTGCCAGCATTACATGATTTGTTCAGATCATATGCAGTCCTTGATTTAAAATCATACTCTTACAAGCTAGAAATGCTATATTCACCAGGATTTTGGCTCGGTATGACTTGTTTATTTACGATTGTTTTCTTCCGCATTCCATCTCATATTATTAAACAATCAATCTCGCAAACGATAAAACAATGGATTCCATTTGCAATTACGACGACAATGTTTATCGCCATTTCAGAACTAATGGGTGCATCTGGCATGCATTCATTACTTGCAAAAACGGCTGGTGAAACATTTGGAACTTTTTTCGTTTTCGTTGCTCCGTTCATCGGAGCAATAGGTGGATTCTTAACAGGTAGTAACGCAGGATCAAATGCGATGTTTATAAAACTACAAATGCAAACTGCGCAAAATGTAGCACTCCCGTGGCAATACGTTACAACGCTTCAAAATACAGCGTCATCAGTAGCGACAATCGCTTGCCCGTCACGAATTACACTTGGCGCTTACTTATGTAACATACCATATCGTGAAAATGAACTATTGAAGAAAACGACGTTAATGATTTTTGGTGCGGTGTTGCTTGTAGTGGTAGAGGTTATTGTTTGGTATATGTTGAGAAATTAAAAACCCTCCTAACATAGGAGGATTTTTTTTATAATTGGATAATGTTTTAAACATGAAAAGCTTCTATTAAATGAATAGGAGATGAAATGTATGGCCCTAAAAAACTACGGCGTGTTAAAAGGTACAGTTATACAATCAAAGATTGGAAAAGGAAAAACACCTCATTATCAAGTTCATTTACAAGATGAAGCAGAAGTAGATTATCGCATTGCAATTAACGTAAAGTCGCAAAGTTATCCGTCAGAAGTGTTATATTTTGCGAGTAACGATATTCGGTCAGAGGCAATTCATATTTTACCGACATTACCATTTGGTTTTACAGAAATAAAAAACAATGAGCCGGAAGTAGCTTTAGATTATGTAAGAGGTAATTTATTTGATTCGAAACAAATGATTCCTTTACCTGCTGAAAAAGCAGGAGTGGATAATGATTTAAATGAAAAAATAGAACGTTATATAAAACGAGCAATAGAAGAAAAAGCAATTATTTACGCGTTCGGTGAAAGATGGGGACCAGAAGAAAATACACCTGATTCTTACTTTCATTTCGAACCAGGAAACGGGATACATGATATTCACATGAATCAAGGGAATGTAGAGAAATGGAAAGGTGATAATGGTATATGGCAAGACGGAGGAATACTTATTCATTTTGAAAAGGAAGAAAAATGGATCGGTATCTTCCTTGCCTTCCAGTCACAGTCATGGTGTACGGATGAAGAGGGACATGCTCGCGTTCCCGTTGAGCATTGTGATTATAAGAACAATAAGTGATGAGAAGAGCTAGTTCGTAATGAACTAGCTCTTCTGGTTAGAATACAATTTGCAGTTAATTTGCAGTATTAAATAATAAGGGGAGATAATTTGAATTTTTAATTATTATATTTTAATATAATGTTATATTTATTTAAAAATAAAATGCTAGGAGGAGATTTTTCGTTGGATAAAACTAGGTATTTAGAGATGTTGCAAATGACAAAAGAATTTTTAAAAAAGAATGTTCCTTTTATAACGGTAGGATTTCTTGGTAAGCGTATCATATCTATAATAATCGTTTTAATAACATCAACAGTTGCGTACATTACTGGATATCTGTTCTTATGGGGATATTATTTTGGTGGTGAAAAAGATCAATCGTTATTATCAGTAGCAGTAAATTTTGTCCCAATTGATAATAAGGTAGCTTTCTCGGTAGGTTTTTTTTATATTGTTTTAATTGGAATTATAGTTTTATTCTTAATTTCACTACTTATTGAAAAGCCAACTTTAAATTCGTGGGTTTTAATTATAATAGCAGTGGGATTAGTAAATTTAGCTCTTGTAGGCTTTTTGGCAGATAGTGTAACCTTAGCAAACTATTCTAAAGTGTTATTATTTTGGATACTCCCATTTTTTATGCTGTTTACAATCATATACTATTATGTTTGGGTTAAAGAAGTTAAACTGGCTATTCTAGCTGTTATATATTGTATTTCTTTATATTTTAATTTATTTTTTATTGCACAAAAATACAATTTAATGTGGTTAGAGAAAGTGTTGATTCCTGGTTTTGTTATTTTTATATTTATTATAGGGGTCCCACTAGCTATCGTTGTAAAATCCATTGGGAATAAAAAGAAATTACTTTGGTTGAAGATATTTTTATGGTGTATTGCGGGTTTTCCACTAGTGCTAATATTAGCTTATAAAATGATAGAGAATCTTATTACTACAATAATGATATTAATAGGTTTACTAGTTATATATATATTATTTTTAAAAATTCGAGCTAAATTTAAACAACAGAAGAGTAAAAGAAGTGAAGGGGTTTTATTGATTGAAAAGCCAATTACAGCTTTTTTATATATATTAGCAGTATTTCTTATTTTAGGTGTATTTCTTCCTTATTATTTAATAAAAGGAGGGGATTATATGCATTCCATTATGAAAACAAATGGTTATCAAAAAATAGAGTATACATGGGGACAAGAAACAAAACGTATAGAGGGGACTATCATTTCTAACCGAAATGATACATATTACATATCAACAACCGATAGAAAATTAATGATTATAAAAACAAAGGATATCATTATAGGTTCGAATTAATAAGAAGAGGGCGTTCAAATAGAACGCCCTCCTCTTATTTTATAAAAACCAAAACTAACAAGTGTAGAAAGACAAGAGAACAATAGTGCCACGCTAGAAAACGCAATGAGGTACATATTATACTTCATCACTTTGCCAATTAGTTGGTTACTATCGTACTGAAACAGCCCTGCTATTATATTGAATAAAAATAACACGATAAACATGACGATAATGCCGTCTATTGATCCTTTAATATCTGGTTTGCTTAAAGCGATATGTGCAGAAATACAAATGGCGATAAATAAAAATAGCCAAAAGGAAGGATTCAATACATTATTTATTGTAAATAAACTTTTCAATAATACGAATGTCGACAAGAGCATGTTTTGAACCATTTCTACATTAATAGAAGTAGAAGTGATTGTTTTTTCGAGAGTTGTATGAAATAAAAAATATGAATCTGGTACGAAATAGCGCATTAAAAGGATTAGTGCGGTAATACCAGAAATAATAGGCCCGATGCCGATAAAGAAGTTCCCAATTCGTTGATATACATTTTTATGATTGTATTGATGTTGTACGTAGCCTAAAGCGCCTTGACTTGTATCTGTTGGGAAGAACTGCGTTGCTACAATTTTATGACGAAATAGTACACACATAATGGCATGTCCAAGTTCGTGAATAGGAACTCCAATCCACGCCGTTAAAAGAAATCCTTTTCTTCCGAAAGCTCTCGACCAATACATTCGTGTGAGAGATTCTAAATAGCCTAATAGAAATCCAATTACAATGATAACGCCAATTAAAGAAAATAATTGGATTACGCTTGTAAGGAGTATTTGAAAAATTGAGTTTACCAATTCCATTGTCTTTCATCCAATCTGTTAGAAACATTATTTATCCGACTTTAATGTGCAGTAAGACCCCCACCTCAAAATTCAGCGAAAGCAAAGAAGTTAGGTAGGGGATCAACTGCCCATAAAAGTCCGATTGGTTCAACTAATAATCAGTGGGGGATGAAGAAAACCCCCACTGATTAAAGTTTCACTTTATTCTGTTTCATAATAGCATTTTTTTTCAAGATTGCTAGCACATATATTTCTTTTGAAAGAAGGATTTCATAATCTTTTTCTTGTAGTCATGTTTTATGTACAAAGTCATATATTGAATTTGTAACACCCTATACGGTATATGGTTAAGGAGGGATGAGAGAATGAAATGTCCGGCGTGTCACACAGAAAATGCAACAGAGGCAAAGTTTTGCGGGAATTGTGGACATTCGTTAACGGAGGGAGCAGTAGCGAGTAGTGCACAGGGAGAAGGTGAGCAACAGGCACGCGTAGCACAACAAGCAAAGGAAACTCGACCAAATGAAACGGTAGAGCAAGCGAAGCGGTTTGCGAGCGGCTATTTTCAGTTTTTTAAACACGCATTACAAGCACCGACAGCTATTATGAAAAGCGGCAAGATTGAAATACGAAATGGAATTGTAAGTCTTGTTCTTATTTGTTTTTTAGGGGCATGTATTTTTTATAGAATGATGAGTGCTGGGGCAGCACTTACGAGAACGTTAGCGCCAGATTTATCTACTCCTTCTTTCTTTGGAGACTCTATAACAGTCTTTTTATTTTTACTCATTTTAACTTTATTTGTCGGATTTATTATTTTTGTCAGTGGGAAGATGATGAAATCATCTTTTTCGTTTCTTGAAGTATTCGGTATATGGGGAACGATAGCGACGCCAGCTATTGCTATATTAGTTCTTTCTTTTCTGTTTAGCTTTTTATTAATCTTTTTCTTACCAATCTTATTAGGGCTGGCCACAACGTATATGTCAATTAGTATAATTGTCGCTATAGTAAAGCTAGATAACGGCGGATTAGACCCTATTTATACACTTCTTATTGCAAATGTTTTAATCGGAATTGCAACATTTATTGTGCTGTGGTCTTACATTAGCACGATAATTCAAACCTTTACACAGGGAATAACTGGCCTCTAAAGAAAAGGTGGATGAATGTATGTACAAAGTGTGTGATTCAGTTTGAAGATTGAATCTTATAATGTTGAACTGAATAAATCAAGAGAATAGAACATATGAAAAAGGTACAGTGCACAACTGTACCTTTTCTATGGTTTTTTAGCTGGACCAGGTTCTCTTGAGAAAAAGATATGAAAGAGGAATGTGACTTTGCTTGCTCCTCCTGATGTACTGGCTTGCACATCAGATAAAGAACTAGATGTTAAAGCCGCTTCGGAACGAGGCGGGACGACTATTTTGAGAGTATCATCTGATTCTGAGGATATAGTAACTGTTATTGTATCATCAGAAAAATTTATAATTTTCACAGTACCAACTGGGAAGATTGATTTATTGGCGTGTGATGCAGAAGAGAAGCGAGTGGCTTTCCAAATAGTTTGTGGGAAAGTGTCATTGTCAGATAACCAAGCGCGAGCGCTGTATAAAGTTGCACTAACGGTAAACTCTTGTTCAAGTGGAAGGGCGGGTTTTGGTTCTCTCGGTTCTTCTGGGAGCTGGACGAGAAGGCCGGCGCACATGTATGTTTCACCTACTTTCGGTAGTTACTGTTATAGCATATTAAACATATTGTTTATAAGACACGACGGTTACCTATTCAGGCATAGGTTTGTGCACAAAATTTGAAGATGAAATTCTCTTTCTTTACAATGGAAGTAGGTGTTATTTCTATAAAATATGGAAAACGTAAAGAGTATGTAAAAAAGAAGGAGTGGTAAAGTGAACTATGTCATTATTGGCGGAGATGCAGCTGGTATGAGTGCAGCGATGCAAATTGTTAGAAACGATGAAAATGCAAATGTTGTGACGTTAGAAAAAGGTGAAATTTATTCTTACGCGCAGTGTGGGTTACCGTATGTCATTAGTGGTGCTATTGCTTCAACGGAAAAGTTAATCGCCCGTAATGTAAAGACGTTTCGTGATAAATATGGAATTGATGCGAAAGTACGACATGAAGTAACGAAAGTAGATACGGAAAAGAAAATAGTATACGCAGAGCATACGAAGACGAAAGATGTCTTTGAATTTTCGTATGATCGATTATTAATTGCGACCGGAGTACGTCCTGTTATGCCAGAATGGGAAGGCCGAGATTTACAAGGTGTTCATCTTTTAAAAACAATTCCGGATGCTGAGCGCATATTAAAAACGCTAGAAAAGAATAAAGTTGAAGATGTAACCATTATTGGCGGAGGTGCAATTGGACTTGAGATGGCAGAAACTTTCGTCGAACTTGGTAAGAAAGTAAGAATGATTGAGAGAAATGATCATATCGGTACAATTTATGATGCAGATATGGCGGAATATATACATAAAGAAGCAGATAAACATCATATTGAAATTTTAACGAATGAAAATGTAAAAGCGTTTAAAGGGAATGAACGAGTAGAAGCAGTTGAAACGGATAAAGCTACGTATAAAGCGGATCTTGTTTTAGTATCTGTCGGAGTGAAGCCAAATACTGATTTTCTTGAAGGAACAAATATACGTACAAATCATAAAGGGGCAATTGAAGTAAATGCATATATGCAAACGAATGTGCAAGACGTATATGCAGCTGGTGATTGCGCAACACATTACCACGTTATAAAGGAAATTCATGATCATATCCCGCTCGGAACGACTGCCAATAAACAAGGGCGACTTGCTGGACTAAATATGCTGGATAAACGAAGAGCCTTTAAAGGTACGTTAGGTACAGGTATTATTAAATTTATGGATTTGACGCTTGCAAGAACAGGCTTAAATGAAAAAGAAGCAAACGGACTACATATCCCGTATAAAGCAGTTAAAGTAGATTCGACAAATATGGCGGGCTATTATCCAAATGCGAAACCACTTTATTTGAAATTACTATACCGTTCTGACACGAAACAATTATTAGGCGGACAAGTAATTGGAGAAGAAGGTGTAGATAAACGGATTGATGTAATCGCAATGGCACTCTTCAATAAAATGAGCATTCACGATTTAGAAGATGTCGACTTAAGTTACGCACCACCATATAACAGCGTTTGGGATCCAATTCAGCAAGCGGCAAGGAGAGCAGAATAGCACTTTTTAAGTGCTATTTTTTTGTTAAAGGGTAATCATCATTTTTGTCGAATGAAGAGGATTGGGAAATAGCTACATATGGGGAAGGGGATTATTAAAAATGTTTGTAACACTGCAAACCGTTCAAGAATCAGAAAAAGAAATATTACGTAATTTGTATGCACTATATCTGCATGACCTCTCTAAGTTCACACCCAATATAACAATTGAAGCAAATGGATTTTTTGAATACGAAGATTTACATATGTTTTGGGTAAATGATGGAATCACTCCGTATTTTATTAAAAGTCATAATGAGATTGTAGGATTTTTATTACTACTGGAACGTCCATTTTTGAAGAAGGAAAACGATTTTGGTATAAATGACATTTTCATATTGAATCAGTACAAAGGAAAAGGAATCGGTAAACAAGTTATTGAGAGTTTGCTAAAAGAGAAACGAGGAAAATATTTCGTTATCGAACTTGTGAAAAATGTACCGGCTGTTTCTTTTTGGAAGAAAGTATACAGGGAGCTAAACATCGAATTTGATGAGAAAATACAGTTAATCGATGATGAAAAATGTCTCGTTCAAACGTTTGAAATATAATGAAATGGATTCTTTTAGTATATTACTTTGAAATTTAACTTTATTTTGAATATATCTTTCACCCTTGAAAACATAGTATGTATCGCTTATATTGTCATATAGTATTTACTTTAAAATAAAGCAATGAACGAACCAGGGGGCACAGTATGGCAATTAATATGAAAACAATCGAAGAATGGATTGCTGAATCAAACACAAGACATGAAGAAGACTTTGGACACGTTATTGAAGAGATGAAAGAAGTATGCGTCGGACTTGATAATGCGACATTAATTTATACGAAAAATGTATTTTGTTTCGGTAAGAAAGTAGAAGTATTGTTCTTCTTCCAAGACCATGTCGTGATCGGACAAGAAAAAGACGAATATGTTGAAATTGAAAAATTAAAGTATGATGCCATTACAAATAGTAACTTAAAAACAAACGATAAAAATACAACGCTAGAATTAAAGTTTGCTAACGGACAAACTATCAATTTAGATAGTTTAAATGATAACTATGGTACGAAAAACTGGTTATTTGCGAGACAAATTAAGAGTATCTTTAAATTAATCTAGTGAAAAAGCACGCCGATAGCCGGCGTGCTTCTAAATACGCAAATCCCCTTTTAACCAATTCCGCGCCCGATAAGCCCCAACGGGAATTTGAATGAGAGACGTTTCATTCCCAGTATCTATCCCGTACAACTGATCACATGAATTTGTATCAAAACTAAGTAAAGGATGCCCGCCCATCCCCATCGCGGTCGCTGCAAAAACGAGTTTATGAACGAGTATACCTGCTTCCATTTGGTGAATGCGGTATCCTCTATAGCCTAATGCACGTGTATAATAATCTTTCTTTCCGACTACATGCAAGCAAAGCGGTACTTGAAAAAGGTTTACGTTATCCATCGTCATACTAGATTGAAGGGGATAACGAAGGTCCCCATATCGAAGTGGTTGTATGGAATGCGTTTTACTATTATAAGCGTAAGCCCCGTTTTTTATATCTTTTACGTTATAGAAACACCCATATAATGCGACGCGTGCATTTTCATTTATATACTTACTGTCAAGGTCGTTGTAATAAGGGAAGGAGAGGCTCGCTTCTTGTAGTAAAGTAGCGAGCTCGGCTGCATCCAATTTCGTTAAAGTAAAGTCAGCATCAGGGGAATACCGTTTTCTGCAAAGTTGTAAGAAATCATAAGATAAATGCTCTACTTTCGGCAGTTGTATAGCGTGCTCATGATGTTGATAGTGCTCTTCATGAGTTAGTGTTTGAAACTGTGCTGTCGATTCGATCATAGAAGCTTCATTTATTTTTGTTATCATCGGATACTCATTTACATGCTTTGAGCGAACGAAATGTTCATGTGCGAGCGGCGGAATTTGTTGTAACAACTTATGAGAAGTAACTGTTTTATTTTCACGGTAATCATTGTGAAACCAATCAGTTTGTGGCTCTGTACTAAAAGGAACAACAGCATACACGCTTTCTTCGCCTTCTGGCAGTCCGAGTAAATGATTGATTGCACGATCTAAAAACTGAAAATATACGCCATTTGTGTAACCGAACTGTTTGGCACATTCAAGTAATTGTCCGATGAGAACACCACTATCTAACCCTTGAAGCCGATACGAAAAGTTATTGTATTTAAAGTAGTTTTTCCAAAACATAGTGGATACGAATGCAGCACCAAAACAAGACTGTAAGTTACAACGATTGCCGAGTGCTTCTGAAAGATAAGAATCGAAATTTCCTTCGCGTAGTAAGATAAGTCGGTGATGCGCGGCATCGTAATGGTAAATACCGTCTGGATAATCGTCAATCTTTAAATATATATACAATTCATTTGGATATAAAGCACCGCCGGAAGGGATAGATCTTCGGAATAAAATTTTCTCGCTATTTAGCTGACATAACTGGGTTAAACCAAATGAGCACCAAAGGTAATGACCAATCTCATTCAAAGTAGGTGTAGTAGAAGAGTTGGGTAAAGATAATGGGATTTCTAAAGAGAGAGGAATGATAGGTACATTTCGATATAATTTATAAGGAAGCGGTGCATCTTCCCAGTCCACTTCATGATTCGGCATAATTTCGTCTATAGAAAAATGGAGATGATGTAAAAAAGTATCCAGCTGCATAGAATCCCTCCTTTACTATGGAAACGGATGCGGATGTGGATTTAATTGTTCATTTGTTAAAGGCTCAGCGCTATATCCAAGCGTCATCGGTACGGTATACACTCTATCCAGTCCTGTAACCCGAGTAAGATGGTGACCGAACGTCATCGGTAGCATGCCTGGAATAATGACTTTTACACAATGTAATCCGTTTTTTTCTATAAGAGGTACGGTTTGATCTACAATGATTACTTCAAGTCCAGATTGCCCTAGACGGTTTAAAAGTTGATGAAGATCGGATGTTAAATCAAGATCAAATGATTGTAACCTGTTCATTTCTTGGAACGTTTGCATCGGGGCATCGTCACGTAAAAGAAAGTGGAGACGTTCTTCTGCTTCTTTCAATCCGTACAGCATACTGTGGTCTCCCATTTGGCTAACGAGATAAGGGTCTTGTAAGCAGTTTTCGTAGTGCTCTCTTTTTTGTTCAAGCTCATCGTCTGTTATAAGTAACATGCCTGCTATTTCGTGAATGGCACTCTTTAAAGCGCGGACGGGATCCAAATGAGAGCCTCCAGCACAAACAACGTTCATTCCATGTTCACGCGTATTTTTCGCAATTACCCATAAGCTTGGAATACCATGTTCCATCGTTGCGTTAAAAGCATATAACTCATACCCAGTAATCGTGTACAGCCGCTGGATCATTAATTGTAATTCTGTATCGTTTGCTGAACTAAGATCAAGGCGCGGAAGAGGTAACTCAGCATACCAAGTGAGCAAAAAGGCGTCACGCTCTACAACTTCTAAAATACCGTGAAAAATTGCTTCTTCCAAACTACCACCAATGGCACAGCCATTTGATGTTTCATATACGTAAGCATCTCGATGACCGAGGCTATAATAAGCGATTGATTCAGGAACTAAAATTGGCCGGTTTTGTGACAATGAATATCCCCATACCCAGTTTTGTTCATAGTCAGGGTCAAACGGTTTAAATGGAAAACCATCACGATTATAGTGTTCATTTGTATGTACACCGAGCGTAAGGGGATTTAGTGCATAATCCTTTAAATCATGAAAACTACCATGCACATTTGTCTTTTTTCCTCGAGGTGACATACCACAATATCGTTCTAAACCTTCTAAAATGGCAGTTGCTTCACTTATTGCAAATGAAAGAGTTCGGCCTGCAACCCCTTCATTTCCAAACATTAATGGCATGTTTATAATAACGTCAGCAAATGGTAGTAAAGAATGTTGCATTTTTCCGTTCAACATACCGACTCGGTAATCTAAATAGTCCTTCGTTAAAAAAGTGTTTAGTTCATGAATGGAACGACAGCGATATGTTGCATCATTTGTTTTTAAGCTCGGTTGTAATGAAATCACTGCTGCATCTGCCGTGTCATCAGGTAAATTGCTACATACGGGGCAGAGCGGATCTGGAAGAAAAGAATGACGTGTACATTGCAGTGTTTGTAAGTTTAGTAAAATGAGTTCATTTTCTAAAGAAGAATGAGTATGAGTTAATATTTTCTCTGTTTCTGCGCAAATAAGATGGCACATTTGCAGAATGCCATTTTGGGTGGCACGTACATCACGCCTTGTTACGTTTTCTTCCTTTACCGCATATTTTCGTTGTAGCTCCCACATTTCTTTTTGATCAAATCCAGCGATAAAGCGTCGTCCATCGGCACAATGAGTACATCCCGCTGCAAGAGGATGAATATAAGGACCGATAACCCCTTCACCAAATGAAGTAAAACCACGTAGCCACGGAATATGATTTGACCGGAAAGTTAGCTCAGCGTCATGATGAATCGTAGAAGGAGAGCCGTCGTGTAATACGAGAGCGAGGTCGATATTTTCAGGGATTTCGTCTGCAATTGTATGTTGGCGAATGATGGAATATTGTTTGCATAATTGATCATGTACATAGTCTGCAAGAAGGCCATCTCCTATAAGTAATATATTTTGAGTCATAGACTATCCTCCTTTGCAATTAAAACCCCGTACACACCATCTAAGTTTTCTTTCAAAAATGATTCAATTGCCAAATCAAATACAAATGGATAGAAATTATGTTCTTCTAAATGTTGTAAGGCGAGCTGTACTGATTGCGTACTTGGAATTTCTTCTTCCTCTTGTATTTCTAATCTAAAAGAATCAGTATCATATAAAATGATAGAGGATTCAGGCAAAATATTAGTTCTGTAAGGAGTCTCTTCATTTTGATTGTGGAGAAGTGATAGTTGTAGTGCGTTTCGTAACGCTAACGTCGTATTAATATTAGATGCACCGTACCAATGATTATTTATACCGACCCAAACGACTGGAAAGCTGAGAATCTCTTCACCCATTGCGATTTTTGGTGTTTCATGAATTGTAGCGAGGGCATCGTAATAAAATCTACAATGTTTATCATGAATTTCAGTTAAGTCGACCGTCGTAATTTCTTCTAGCGTGTGTGACTGTCGCTCATACAATTTGTGATTCAAATGTTGTTGTAATGCCCGGTATACACCCTCTGTCATCGTTTCTCCAGCGCCAATACCGATATCGTTATGTTCAGGGATAAGGCGGTGTATAATTTCTGCTACATAGGTTTCAATTCCTGTTAAACCAGCTTCTCGGCGCGCTTCGTTATGAGTCAAACCAGCGCAAGTCATAAGAGGCAGGAGGGAAGCTGGACCATCTGATAGCGGTGTAGCTACTTGAATATTGCATTGTGATAATGGTAATTGATATAAATCTTGTTCATCCCATACATGGAATATACCAGCTTCTTTAGAAGTTAATGAATCGAAAAAACGGAATAATTCAGTTGAAGTATGTTGGCTAGACCGATGCTCAAGTTGTTCAGAAAGGTCTTCTAGCGTATCAATTGTAAAACTTTCATCAGTTGCGAGAGGATGTTTTATAAAAGGATGCCATGCTCCTTCGAGTGTTTCATAATTTAATAAAAAGAATTGAGGTTCTTTTTCTCGGTAAGAATCATTAGCAACGTGCTTAAATAATTCAAAAACGATTATATTTGCTAGCATTGCAGATGTAATAGGAGAGAAGGCGGCTGATGAATTTTCATTTTGTAAAGTCGTTTCATGTAGCCGATGCCATGCGGATTCCCAGCATTCTTCACGATTAGCCATTACGACAGGACCAGCTATACCAAGTGTTGATAAACAGACGGCTGGTATGAAGTTCTTTCCTACTTCTTTGCAAATCGTGTGAGCTGCTCTTAGGCCATCAATATCTCCATTTTGAGAAACGTACAAAATCCAGTCGAAAGGCTCGAACACTTCATGCAGAGGACGATCAATTGTCGTATCTATTTCTTGAACAAGTACAGTATCATCCACTTCATGTGCAAGTTCTATTAGCTCATGAATGCGGTCGTAATTCGTTTCTTCATAATCTGTCACAAGGTAATGAAAGGTAGGTAATCCGGATTCTAATAAAGAAGAAACTAAGGAAGTAAGCATATCTCCAGAACCAATTATAAGGACATTCGCTTTGCGGTACGTTTCGAATTTTAATGCGCCTGAGTGAGAATCTGCTTCTAGAAATTCAATTTGTGAAGCGTATCTATCAAGTAATGCGCTGTTTAATTCGTGAGGTGCGTCTTGACTTACATCACGGACAAATCCATTTGTATATAAAATCTCTCCAATTTCAAGTACACGATTTTGATAGGGAAGAGGGAGACCATCCGTTATTTCTGCTAAAGAATAATTACCGTTAAACATCGGCATTAATTTTTCAATCCAATTATAAATTCCATCACCGTCCATACGAAATGAACTGGCGTTATTTCGAAAATAGACACCCCCGTTTGAGTCGGGGAGGAAGAAGGTATCCTTATTTGCTTTCAATTTTGCATGAATTGGAAGGTTACTCATTTTAATCCTCCTTACGTTATAGGCATACATTATTAGTTTATGTCATGCGATTTGTCCCGTATGAACGCAAAAAAGGCTGTAGAATGATTATTCTACAGCCTTTATATAATAGATTATTAATCTATCAACCTTCTAATAATAATGATTTTGGATCTTCAAGCATATCTTTAACAGCAACAAGGAAGCTAACTGCTTCTTTACCATCAACAATACGGTGATCGTAAGATAAAGCGATGTACATCATTGGACGGTTTTCCATACGTTCTGCATCAATTGCAACAGGACGTACTTGGATTTTGTGCATTCCTAAAATACCAACTTGTGGACTGTTTAGGATCGGTGTTGACATTAGAGAACCGAACACACCACCGTTTGTAATTGTGAATGTACCACCTTGTAGTTCTTTTAATGAAAGTTTGTTGTCACGTGCTTTTTTACCTAATTCACGAATTTCGCTTTCGATTTCAGCGAAGTTTAATTGGTTCGCATCGCGTACAACTGGAACAACTAATCCATCTGGAGCTGCTACTGCAATACCGATATCATAGAATTTTTTAATGATAAGCTCGTCACCTTGAATTTCAGCATTTAATAATGGGAATTGTTTTAATGCTGCAACAACTGCTTTTGTGAAGAATGACATGAAACCAAGACGTACATCATGTTTTTTCTCGAAAGCATCTTTACGCTCTTTACGTAATTCCATGATTGCAGTCATATCAACTTCGTTAAATGTTGTTAACATTGCAGATGTTTGTTGAACTTCTACAAGGCGTTTTGCAATTGTTTGACGGCGGCGGGACATTTTCACGCGCTCAACTGGTTTTTCAAATTCAGTTTTTGCAACTGGAGCAGGAGCTGGACTTTTTGGAGCAGCTGGTGCTTCTTTTGGTGCTGCAGCATGAGCTTGTACATCGTGTGGTCTCACACGTCCAAGTGGATCTGTGCTACGTACGTCGTTTAAGTCGATTCCTAATTCACGAGCCATTTTTCTAGCAGCTGGTGATGCGATAGGACGGTTTGTATTTGGTAAACCTTGTAAAGTTGCAGTTTGTTCAGCACTTGGTGCCGCAACTTTTGGTGCTTCAGCTGTTTCTTGTTTTGGTTGCTCAGCAGCCGGTGCAGGTGTACTTACTGCAACTGGTGCTCCGTTTGCATCTAAAATTGCGATAGTTGCGCCAACTTCAACTGTATCCCCAGGTTCGCCTAGTAACTTCGATACAATACCTGAATCTTCTGCAATGATTTCTACATTGACTTTATCAGTTTCAAGCTCAACAACGCTGCCACCTTTCTCAACTTTGTCGCCTACGTTGATAAGCCATTGTGAGATAGTTCCTTCAGTAATAGATTCTGCAAGCTCAGGTACTTTAATTTCGATCATTTTAAATGTCCTCCCCTTATTTGCCTAACGGTGTGTTTTTTCTTCTTTTGTCTTCGGTAATCTCCATTTGTTAGCCGCCCCCCTGGGCAGAATATCTGCCCAGGGAAACAAGCTAGAAACCTTCATTGTTACTTTTTAGTTGCTGTAAACTTCAATTTCTTGTTTATCTTGACGGAAGTTATACTTCACATCTAAAGCGTGTGCAACAATTAGTTCTTGCTCAGCTTTGTGAGCGAATGGATCGCCGCCAGATGGGCTAGAGCGATCTGGGCGTCCGATGTAACCTGTTTTCACTTTATCTCTAGCTAGTTCGAACAGAATTGGAGCCATGTAATGCCATGCGCCCATATTACGAG
Organism: Bacillus cereus group sp. BfR-BA-01381; assembly: GCF_022663555.1. NCBI lineage: Bacteria > Bacillati > Bacillota > Bacilli > Caryophanales > Bacillaceae > Bacillus > Bacillus cereus group sp. BfR-BA-01381. The sequence goes on along the minus strand of NZ_JAKUFR010000017.1, from coordinate 31,184 downwards.
GTTCTTCTTGAACCCAAATAATTTCTTCTAAGTTTTTAAAGCGTTTAATAATAGATTGAACTTTCTCAGCAGGGAATGGGTACAGTTGCTCAATACGAACGACATGAACTTCATCTAAGTTGTACTCATGTTTACCAGACTCAATTTCTGCAGCTAAGTCAATCGCCATTTTACCTGTGCTTAAAACAAGACGTTTTACTTTGTTTGGTTTTGTACCAAGGTTTTCTTGTTCTAAAGCAGGTTGGAAACGTCCTTCGCTTAACTGACTAGCAGTTGAAAGCGTAAGTGGGTGACGTAATAAACTCTTTGGCGTCATCAATACTAATGGTCGAACAGCTTCTGTTCCTAAGATAGATGCTTGACGACGTAAAATATGGAAGTATTGTGCCGCGCTCGTTAAGTTTGCAACTGTCCAGTTGTTTTCAGCAGCTAACTGTAAGAAACGTTCAGGACGCGCACTAGAGTGCTCTGGTCCTTGACCTTCATAACCGTGTGGTAATAGAAGAACTAAACCAGATTTTTGACCCCATTTCGCTCTTCCAGCTGAAACATATTGATCAAATAATGCTTGCGCAGTATTTGAGAAGTCACCATATTGCGCTTCCCACATAACAAGTGTTTCAGGTGCGAATACGTTATAACCATACTCGTAACCAACAACAGCAGCTTCTGATAACGGACTGTTATGAACAGAGAATGAAGCGTTGATGTTTGGTAAGCGATGTAATGGTGAATATGTTTCATTTGTATCCGTATCGTGTAATACGATGTGACGATGCGCGAATGTACCACGCTGTGAATCTTGACCAGTTAAACGAATTGGCGTACCTTCTTGTAAAATAGAAGCGAATGCTAATGACTCAGCAAGTGCCCATTCAATTTTACCGTTCTCTTCAAGAGCATCTTTACGGCGCTCAAGAATTTTCTTCACTTTCGGATATACGTTAAAGCCTTCTGGCCAAGAGAGTAGACCTTCATTAATTGCACGAAGTGAGTCAAGCTCAACACCAGTATCAATTGGCTGAATACCTTTTGCAACAACATCTGGCACTTTAACGTGAATTGTTGCATCGCTCGTATCAGCTGGTGGTACTTGTGCATAGTCAGATTTTAATTGCTCTTGTATAAACTGTGTAATTGTTTCAATTTCATCTGCATTTAGAACACCAGCAGCTTGTAATTGGTCTGCATAAATTGCTCTTACAGTTGGGTGATTTTTAATCTTTTTGTACACTTGTGGTTGTGTAACTGCTGGGTCATCCATTTCGTTATGACCGTAGCGGCGGTAACCAATTAAATCGATTAAGAAATCTTTTTTGAACAACATGCGATATTGAATTGCAAGATTAGCAGCAGCAAGACAAGCTTCTGGATCATCAGCATTGACGTGAACAATCGGGATATCGAAACCTTTTGCAAGGTCACTTGAATATTTCGTAGAACGAGAATCATAGCTATCAGTCGTAAAACCAACTGCATTGTTTGCGATAACATGAATTGTTCCGCCTGTTTGGTACGCGTTTAATCTGCTTAAGTTGAGTGTCTCAGATACAATACCTTGACCAGGGAATGCAGCATCACCGTGAACTAAAATTACGAATGATTTTGAAGTATCTTGTTCTGGAAGACCAGATTTTTTACGATTTTCTTGAGCCGCACGTGCGAAACCTTCTACAACAGGATTAACGAACTCAAGGTGACTTGGGTTATTTGCTAATGTAACGCGAGTGCTAACTTCCTCGTTACTAACGACTTGTTCTCTACCTAAATGGTATTTCACATCGCCAGTCCAGCCAGAATTTGCTACTGCGCCTTCTATTTTTGCATGTTTGAACTCGGCAAACATGTGACTATATGGTTTTTCTAATACGTGTGCAAGTACGCTTAGACGACCGCGGTGAGCCATACCGATCATGACATCTTCTACGCCGTTTTTAGCACCTTCTAGCACAATTTCATCTAGAACAGGTACAAGCATATCAACGCCCTCGATAGAGAAACGCTTTTGCCCAACGAATGTTTTATGCAAGAATTGCTCGAAACCTTCAACAGCTGTTAAACGTTTTAAAAGAGCAGTTCGTTTTTTATTTGATAGTGGTTGACGCAATGAATTTGATTCCACCATTTGATGCAACCACGCGCGTTCTTCACTATCTTGTATATGAGAAAATTCATAAGCTAAAGTTTGTGTATACACTTCTTTTAATCTATGAATTACATCAAGTGCAGTGTGAATACCTTCTGGTGCATCTTGCCATACTGTTTTTGCTGGAATCGCTTTCAAATCAGCATCGCTCAGTTCGTTCATTGCTTTCTCAAGAAGAGATTGTCCATTTGCAGCATCTTCCATCGGATTGATGTGAGCCAACGTATGCCCGAAAGAACGAATCTGTTCAACAAGTTGAACGACTTTAAGAATTTTTTCAATGTTACCTGTGTTTTGAGGAGAAAAATGTGTTGCTGTGTTGTCCCCTGTTACGACATCATCTTGAAACGAAGGAGCTCCAAAAATTTCAAAAAGCTCTTGTAATTCCGGATCAACAGAACCTGCTCCAGTTACGTAAAGATCATACTGTTCAATAACATAACCAAGGTTCGGACCGTGGAACTTGGCCCAAGGGTTTGTCGTTGTATTCTTCCTCGTCATTTGTTTAAACCTCCCAATGCATATAATCCTTTTTCCATACAAAAAGGTGCATTTTGCTCTTTTCAATAATTGATGAACCAATAATCAATGTAAATGTTTTTCTTTACTCTTATGTTATTACAATAATTTACATAATACCAAACACTATTACTTATCTGTTTTGTAAAAAAACATTCACAATAACTTATCACCCAAGTTAATCTTTCATGTTATAAAGTAATTTTACAGAAAAATAGGGTGGATATATTTGGTATACCTATACAAATAACTAAAATTGTTGCATGTAAATATAAGTATAATAGTTAGAATGTTTCGATAAAAATAAGTTCGAATTATGTATATTGAAATAATAAGCGCTTTCATTGATATTATACAACAATATAACGGAATATAGTATAAAAAATAAAAAATTATGAATTTATCGTAAACTTTATTTAGATAGTGTTAAATATTGAAAGGAAAGTGAAGGATTTCTACAAAAAAAGTTGCTAAACATAAAAAATGCTTCATAAACAGTTAGTTTCTATAAATATGACGAAAAACAGCGTAAAACCAATAACGTATCTCGTGGAATAAAGGGATAAATGAAATATTTTAAAAGGATAAAACAAATATGGAGATATTAAATTTTAAAAAAAGAGAGGTGGAGATATAGTAACAGTTATTTACATTGTTCCATGTTTCATTACAAAATAGACGTGCTGAAATTGAAAAAGTTTCTTCTATATAAATAGCGTGAATAATAATTAAAATGAATGTAAAGGAAACTTGACGTAAAGTTTGCTTTACGTATATACTCGCTATAAGGGAGGAGGGAGAAATTTCCTTGGAAAATAAAATGGTCGAATACCGAAAAAAATTTGGACTATCTCAAGAAAAATTGGCTGAGAAACTTGGCGTTTCCAGACAAACCATCATTTCAATTGAAAAAGGAAAATACGATCCGTCACTTCCGTTAGCATTTGAAATAGCAAAAACATTTCAGACAACGATAGAACATGTATTTATTTATGAAGGAAAAGAAGGGGAGGAGTAAAGATGAATTATTCACAAAAGTACTTCGTAATTATGGGGATTATTTTTCTATTTATGAGTGGATTTATGATACTAACAGGTATAATGACGCATTCTGCACCACCAACTCCAACTTATACAGTGCTTGCGATGATGATTATGTGTTTTTGCTTAAGCTACTTACATCCGCAATTTAAAGAAAAAGACGAGCGGATGAAATTAATTCGTTATAAAGGCATGTTCTTCAGCTTTTTTGCATTAACAGCGTATTATCTTCTTTTCTCTATTGGCTTAAACTTAAATGTTATTACACTATCTGCAGTTGAACTACTGAACATACTTATGGCACTTACGATGAGTACCGTCTTTATCTCGTTTGTTGTTTTGGCAAAAAGATATTAAGATGGAATAGAGAAAGGAAGATTAACATATGCAAATGATGTATGCTTTTGGCATTGGACTTGTATTATTTTTAGCCGTATTCTTATTTATTCGGAAAGACGTGCAAGGCGGGACGTTAACGAAAAGAGGCTTTTATAAAATGATCGGCTGTTTAGTTGTTATGTTTATAGCGATTATCGTAATGATCGTTTTAATAAATCAGTCACTATAGAAGGAACCTTACTTGAGTAAGGTTTTTCTTTTTGTTGTAAAATCTGAACATTCCTTCGAAATCTATTTAATACATATAATGGATATTATATAATTTAATAAAATGATAGATAGAGAGCATATTATATGAATAAAAAAACTATCTTCTTTTTATTAACATTTCTATTACTTGTAGCTAGTACTACTTATATAATATGTAACAAACGAGAACAAGTGCCACCTATGTTAGTATGGGAGGATCAAGAATACTATGTTACGAATGAACCTGCCAAAGCAGAAGAAGTTGGGAAAAGGCTAGGAGAAGTAACAAGGAAAATTGAAACAAGTGAAAAACCTATTAAAAATAGTGAATCCAACATATTAAGCGAAAAAACAGAAGTATTCACAATGATAGAAGAAGGTTCATTGATAAAAGGTGAATATGAAATTTCAAAAGGAACAAAGCTTACTTTTAAAGGGGGAAATGGCTCCTTAGAGACCAGTGTTCCAATGGACGAAAAGACATTTATTAGTGATGTTGCAGGAGGGGGGAGTAGTAGGATTTAAAGTTGGTGCTTCTCTTTTTGAGGACTCAATAGAAAAAGAAATAAATAGCAGTTTGGCAGAAAAAGCAACAGTTACACAAAAGTTTGCAGATGCATCTGCTGTTGTTGGAATAGATGAGTATACTTTTCAGTTAGGAGCGGAAGTTACAGAACAGAAATATGAAGTTTTATTTGAAAAAATTGATATTCCAGACTTTATCCCATTTTTTAAGGATCATGATTTAACAGTTCGTCTAGAATATGGATTTAGTACTGGAGGGGCTAAAATACACCTCGGTCAAGAGAGGGGTGCATACTTTGGTAAAGCTCATGGCGGAGGTTTTTTTGCTAAATTTGAGAAGAATACAAAGGAGTAGTATGATGATAAAAATTGCGAGAATCGTAATGATGATAGCAATTGTAATTGTAATCATTGCAGGGCTAATAGCTCCATTTTCATTAAAAGAAAAGATGGTACATACATTCGGCATGCTCGTTTATGGTGCAATCGGGTTGGGTGGACTTACTTTAATAGACTACATTATTAAAAAGAAAAGAAAAGGAGAATAACTATGAAACTTTTACCAATCGGAACAGTTGTGAAGCTAGAAGATATAGAGCAATTTGTGATGATTATTGGAAGAATGGTTACTTCAGCGGATAAGCGTGAGTTCGATTATATAGGTGTTCCTTATCCAGTGAGCTATCTAGGTGATGAAAAAGTATTATGTTTTAATCATGATAAAATTGTAGAGGAAATGCATAGAGGGTATATGACTGAGAGTGAATTGGTCCTACGTGAGAAATTAGTAGAATTGTAAAAAAAACGTAAATCTTAAAGATATGATAGGAGAAACAAAATGGGGGAGATAATGAGAATTATTGTAATCATTGGTATTCTTATTCCTCCAGCGTTACTGTGGAGTGCACCTGATATCCCTCTAAATGTTAAACTTCTGTTTACAGGTTTACAACTAACTGTAGGATTCATCGCAGTAGTAGTATTAGAGGTAATATTTAGAAATCGAAAAAAGAAGAGGGCAAAATAGATATAAATTGTATAGAATGACAGATGAAAATATTGATAGCTAATCTTCTCAATAAAAGAAATTAACAGAAGCAGGGAGAAATCCTTGCTTTATTTTTGTATAGAATTATTAAGTAGAGTATCGTTAAATTAGGATATCTGAGGGGGATAGGGATCTGAGTTAAAGAAACAGTAGTCTTAAGAGTTATCTCACTGATTTCAATGAGTGTAAAAACTATAATTTTAATTACTATACAAACTTAAGTAGCATTTTCTTTTCAGCCCTTTCTTAGTTTTATGGAAACAAAAAGAGGACTCCCCCTGAGCCAGCTAGTTTGCTGACTAGAAGTAGTCCTCTGTTAACTTGTGGTGTCTGATGAAGACTTCCACAGTTTTAGCTTTTGAGAATACCCTCTCAATCCTTGATACTATTAGGTTTTATGACCCCGGAGAGGCTCGAACTCACGACCTCCACCCTGTCAAGATAAGAAACGTATGTTTTACGTTTTGGAAATATCGAGCGGAAAGGTAGTTGTATCAAGGGTTTATAAGGTGTTCTATACTTTCTTATGCAAATTATGTAACGTAGAAAAATGAAATTTCTTGACCAGAATCTTGACCGGTTTTTATGCATTTAGATTATTTATCCTGTAAAGTAATTAAACGGAAATATTTGTTATAATTATCGTTGTACAATAATTTTAACAGATAGGTGGTAATTATATGAATGAAGTAAATATTAAGCTATTAGTAGAAGGAATAAAAGCTCTTAAGACGTTAAATGATTTGAGCAAATCATTTGAAAAGGAAAAAGTAAACGAAAAAGATATTACTAATTATTATAGACCATTATATGTTGAAATATATAATTTGAAAAAATGGTTAGATAGCGGTAATATTCAAAGTTTTAACTTTAATGTTGAAGAAATAATGAGTCCAGTTGGAAAAGACTCGGTACTCCCAAAAGAGTTAAGAAATAATGCGGCTAAATGGAGAATACTAGAACTAACTGTAAGTTGTGATAAGTCAAATTATAGAACTTTGACTTCTACATGCGTTGGATTAATTAGAGGTATTGCAAAGGAAAAAGGGATCAATATACCCGAAGAAGTTTTCCAGAGTAAAGAAGCTATTAAAGCTATTGATACTATAATTATCAATTTACTTAAGGATACTGATAGGAATTATCTAGATATGAAAAATACGATAAATGAATTTTGTAGGGAAAGTATAGGGAGTGAAATTTTAATGAATAATTCAAAGGAATTAACCCTTTTTGAACTTAATAGATTACGAGAAGATCTATCAAATGAAATTAGTAGCGAAATTGATAAAGTGAAATCTAATAAGGAAGCTTTATTAAGTTTACTTACAAACTTATTGAAAAAGAAAAAAAACGAGACTTCTCCTGTAAAAGAACAATTAATGTTTGTTGATAATCAGCTACAAGAGTATATAAAACTCCGTAGAGAATTAAAGAGTACGGTACATAAGTTAGAAGAGGACTTGTATAATTTTATCAGAAATTATGAGGGGACTAAAGAATAAAAGTTGGTTATATTAATAGTACAAAAATAGAAGTTTGAATTTCAAAAACTAGAGGTTCCTTTTTTAGGGATTTTTGCTTTAAGTTGATTTAAAAAGGTTATGTAAAGTTTATAATTGATTTTTTATAAATACAAACTATTGTTGGTTAAATTTAGAGATGAAAGGAATGGAAGAATTGTCAAGTGGCTACATAAATTCAAGAAGGTTTGAAGGAAGTATGGGTAAGTGGATGAGGAGTATTGATGAAAGGGAAGAAGAAGAAGCAATTCAAAGAGAAGAGTTTAAAAAAGTTATGATGGAAATGGGGTATCCACCACCCGATACCATGTTCCCAAATGAAATGGCCATGGTTATTGAATATAGAAAAAAAGGCAAGGAAAATATTCGTAAGGAATTTGATGAATATATAGACAATGTATATAGAAAACAAGATTTAGAACAAATGAGAGACGGGTGGATTTCAGCGGAATGGTGTAAGGAGAGATGGGGAATTTTAGCTGATGCGATGGATGCATATTTTTTAGAGAAATATAGTTTAATAATCCCTGTACTTATAATTCAAGCTGAGGGAATTATTGCACAAGCAAAAGGACATACAGGACAAATGAGTGGAAAACAATTACAGGGGCATATTGAAGAAATTTTAGGAGATAAGTCTATTAAGTCTTTTGATGATGCTATAACTAAATTTTACAAGGATACGGTATTGGCAAAATTTGCACATGGAGATCTGATTGATTCTTTTTTGAGTAGGCATGCTATCCTACATGGTGCTGATGTCGATTACCCTACTAAACAAAATGCTTTAAAAACAATATTATTATTTGATTATTTGTTTGATAAAATAAATAATCTATATTCTAAATAAAGGGAAAAGAGAAATCGCTATTAATGATTTCTCTTTTCTTTTAAAAATAGAAAAAACTTTAGTAATTGAGCATAGATATCTTAGAGTTCTGGAAAGTTATGATGTATCTATTACAGAGGAATTGGAAGAGACAGATAAATATGAATATATTACAAAGAACGGTATCATAAGTAAATAAGCTTTTAAACTGAGCTAATAGAATTCAAAATCTACTAGCTTATTTTCATCTCCTATAAACCAATATTTGGTTTATACTAAAGGGAAATAATGATTTTTTTAATCGGGGGAGGTATAAATTTGCCTATTAGCTTTTTGGATAAAAATTTTGGGAACACTTTTTTTTCATTATTAGAGTCAACTGAGAAACAGATTCGAATAATTTCACCATTTATAGGCTATAAGACAGCAACGGCATTAGTTAACTTTATTGAAGAAACTGGATATGATATAGAGTGCGTATTAATAACGCGTTTTGATAGAGAAGATTTTATTAAAGGTGTTAGCAGCCTTGCTGGTTTAGAACGACTTATTAAGGTTGGAGTAAAAGCCTATGCTTTACAGGATCTGCATACTAAGCTATATATATTCGACGAAGAGTCTGTGATTATGGGATCAGCTAATTTTACCTTTAATGGATTCTATAGAAATCATGAATTTGGAATATTCATGGAAAAAGAACCGGAGTTTTCTACGGAATGTAATAACTATTTTAATGGTTTGCTTACTGATATTAAAAGCTCCGGTGACTGGGAAGTAACTATAGAACGCATTGAAAAAGAAAAACCTTATTGTGATGATGCAGTAACAGGAAGAGCAGCTTCACAGAAAAAGCCAAGGAAAAACGAATTACCAGTAATAATACACCCAAATATAGTTAAATGGGGAGCTGAAATTGATTTACAGGAACCTCATCAATTGAATAATAAAGATGAAAAGGATATTTTAGAAAAAATTCTTCAAGAAGAGGATGAAGAGCAAATTCAAGAACGAAACACTGGTATTTGGTTGAAGTTTGAGGGGAATAGTGAAAATCGTATTCCAAATCACTTAACTTATTTTGAGAGAAGAAAAACGGAACATCGGAACCGTACATTTTTTCCAAAATCACCATCAGGAATAAAAGAAGGCCAATTATTGTTTATGACCATGGTAAGCACTGATAAACATAACAATGGAACACCAATAATTGTAGGTTATGTAATAACAGCTGGTTTTAATGAAAAAAACATTGTAGAGGAAACTGCACCATTTAATCAAAGCGATAGAAAAAGATATCCTTATTACGTTGAACTCAAGAGTGGACGTTTTTTAAATGCCCCTATTAAAGAAGGGATTACTTTAAGAGAGCTTGCTCGTGAGCTCCAGGGAGGATTGTATCCTAACCCCAAGTCTAATTTTAATGAGATTATTTATACACATAGACAAAAATCACATCTTCAAATAACAGAAAGGGCACATGACTATATCATGCAGCGTTTAGAATCGTTATTTAAAGTGCATGGTTATGATGAGCTTTGAAGATAATATTAGACTACATTTATAGGAGGAATATCATGAAGCTTAAAAGTTTAAAAGTTGAAAATTTCAGGAATTTCGAAGAGGTTGAAATTAAACTGACGAACCAAAATGTTATATTTGGTATGAATGATGTTGGTAAAACTAACCTTATGTATGCACTCAGGTTTTTATTGGACAGAGAAATACGTAAAAATGGTTTTAAAGAAACAGATTACTTTAAAAATGATACTAGTAAGGTAATCACTATAACCTTAGGTGTTGAAATAGCAGACCGAGATACTAACGATGATTCAAAGCATATTATTGCGAAAGTTGGTGGAGCGAGATCGGGAACAGGAAGTGAATTAGATGTTTTTTTCTTTCAAATAAAGGGTGCTTATGATGAAAGTGAAAATATTGGAGTACCGAAAATTTATTGGGGAAATAAACTTGATGAATTAGAAGAATTGGCGCAAAGTGGTATCTTTAGTCCTTTAGACAGCTTGTTTAAAATAGTTTATCTAGATCCAACGATTGATTTAGATAAAACCTTTTCAAAAAATAGAAAACAGTTATTTGATCAAACAAAGTTAGATGAATCTGATATAGCTATCTCTAACGAAATCAAGAGTTTAGGGATGCAGCTAAATGATAAGATTAGTAGTATGGAAGTTATTCAATCTTTTCAAACGACTATTACCAAGGAATATAAAAAGCTGAAAAAGGAAGATATCTCTATTGAAATGAAATCGGAGTTGTCGATTAATGGATATTTTGGGAATTTGATTCCTTATATAAAGAGAGATAATGATGAAAATATTTATCCTACTTCGGGAGATGGAAGAAAAAAAATCTTAGCATATTCTATCTTTAACCATCTTATTCAAGAGCAGGAAGGTAATAAAATCATTATCTATTTAATAGAAGAACCTGAGAATAGTTTACATAGGTCGATGCAAATAGCTTTATCAAAACAATTGTTTGAATCTGAAGTTTATACTTATTTCTTTTTATCAACTCATTCACCAGAGTTATTATACGAAATGGATAATGCTTCACTTATACGCATTTATTCTAAAAATAAAACCAACTGTGAATCGTACATCTATCATGTAGAGGATAACTATAAGAACGTAAAAAAAGAATTAAATAGATCTCTAGCCACCGCATTATTTGCAGATAAAGTACTTTTAGTAGAAGGGCCATCTGAAAAAGTATTATTTGAAAAAATTCTAGAAGAAGTTCATCCTACTTACGAATTAGATGGGGGGTATTTGTTAGATGTTAATGGTATAAATTTTGAACCATATGTAAAAGTATTAAAAGGATTAAATATAACTCCTATTGTAAAAACGGACAATGATTTAAAGGCTAAAAAAGGACAACCTAAAAATTTTGATTTAATTGGCATTAATAGGTGTATAAAACTTATGAATGGGACCCCTAAAGAAAGTGTTGAGATAGATTATTTTGTTATTAATGATAAAGGAAAGGAAGTAGAAAACGTTAAGTTGAAAAGGGAGCTAATTTTTGCTGAAAAAAACCGGATTTTTAAGGAAAATGCAAAAGAAATACAAAACTTAAAAGAGAATAATATCTTTTTATCCAAAATTGATTTAGAACATGATCTTTATGATGTAATTGGAGAGCGATTAGAGGAGATTCTTGGGAAATCACCGATTAAATACCTTCAAAATCATAAGTTATTAAATATGATTGAATTGACACAGGAACTGAATAGCAAAGATTGCAAAGCTATTATTAATCATGAGTTATTTAAGGCCTTAAGAGAGTTGGTGTCAGATGTTAGTTGATCAAAAGCAGAGAGATGATATTTTAGAGGATAATGATAGCATTGTGGTTTCAGCAAGTGCTGGATCTGGAAAAACTACTATAATGGTCAAGAAGATGGGAATTGAAATGGAAAAAATCAAAGACCATAGAACGATAGCAGCCGTCACTTTTACTGTGAAAGCTACAGGAGAGATAAAAAAGAAGGCTGGAAACCAAATTAAAACCCCTTTTGTAGTTATGACAAATGATTCGTTTATTGAGAATGAAATTATAAGACCTTTTATTATTGATGCATACGGTAAGGATTACAGAAAGGATTACTCCGTCGAGTATGGAAGTCGCTATAAATTCGAGGACTTTGCAACGGGATTAGAACAGTTAAAAACAGATAACATTTTAGGTAGTTTTGAGGACAATAAACGTAACTTTAACTTTAGGCTTGCTTTTAATATTCTTGAAAAATCTATAGCTGCGCAAGAATATATGAAATCGAAGTATGCAACAATCTTTATTGATGAATATCAGGATTCTGATTATGATATGCATCGCTTCTTTATGAAATTAAAAAATGATTTGAATATCAAACTATTTATTGTGGGTGACTCAAAACAAGCCATTTACTTATGGCGAGGGGCGATGAGCAATATCTTTGATCTATTGAAAGAAGAAAGTTTCAACTACTATGAACTTGTAACTAATTTCCGTTGTGATAAAGAAATAGAGAATTACGCTAATCTTTTTCATAATCCGAAATATTTTACTGTTCCAAACAAAGTCGTAGAAAATGTAGTTTTTAAAGAATACAATTCTTTTAATAGTTTCTATGAGAGAAGTAGTTTTAGTGGCTTTGGAGATGTATTTAATGCCTTAATTAAAGATAACGTAATAGATCTTAATAAAGAAATAACTATTATTGCAAATTTTAATAAGGATGCAATTAAAATAACAGATTTATTGAATGCAGCTGGATATAATTTTGTATTTATCCCTAAAACCCCTATCGATGAAGGATTACCTAACGGTTATTTATTAAAAGAACTAGCTTTATATACTAAGAATTCAACGTATTCTATTTATGATTTTATAGAAAGAACCGATATTGATGAAAGAAAGCAAACTAGAATTGAGATTAATAGTATAATAAGTTGTTTAAAGAAGGCTGAATATATAATACCTGAAAAGATATCAATAGTAATAAAAAAATTAGGGGACTACTTAGGAATATTATTTACAGAAGAGGAAATTATAAAATTCTGTGAAAGTATGTGTAATAGCGACTATGATATGGCTTTTCGACTAACAGAGGAGAAATATAAAGTAATGACAGTGTTTGCTTCAAAAGGATTAGAATTTGAACAAGTACTAAGTTTTGCTCGATATTATAAAATATATCGAGATGAAAATGTACAAAATCATTATGTGTGTGTGACAAGAGCAAAGAATAAGTTTTTGATGTTTATTGACAATGAAGATTACTACAATCATGTGGTAGATGTAGCAACTGCAAATGGTATAACAGGTATTGCTAAATTAGCAAGATTTGAAGAAGATGAGAAGAAGCTTCAACATTCTATCTAAACAACTTACGATCTTATAAGCTGTTTTTCATCATTCTACAACATTTCTATGTTTTGTCACATAACTCTAGACATGCTGAGTGCGTTTCATAGTTAGTATTAAAAGAAGAAGTAAGGAACCAATTACGGTTCCTTACTTTTATAAATTGATGAAAATAGTAATAAAAAATAAAAGAAACTTTGAACTAAGTAAGACAAATGTAAATATTAGAATATGGAGGAGGCTTACAAGACTTTATTAAAGGTTTTTAATGGAAAACGAACCCTTATAAGTCGGGATTCGTTTCCCCTAAAAATTAATATTCGAATTACCTTAAATAGGTTGGATCCATATTAAGCCTGTTCTATTTTTAGAGTGTACTTGATACAAACATGAAACCAGATACTAACTATCTTGTATCATTTAAAAGAGAAATAAGTATTCTAATCCCTCTGTTACGATGCTCCATAAATTCTTCCTTTGACATATCTATTTCATCAAGACCAATAATTGCTTTTCGAATATCCTTAGCAGTGGCAAAATCAACACCATCTTTATGAGCAACTTTATTTCTATATTTTGCGACATCATCAATATGCTTTAAAATGGGTAAACTTGAGTCATCTACAGTATCAAAGGGTGATCCATCAGATTTTTGGTTTTTAATTATTCTATACGAATGCATTACTTCCCCTTTAAACTTAGATTCAAAATAGTCTATAGAGACTCTATAGTACTGTCTATCGGCTAGAATGTTTCTTAATTTTCCTAATGAGAAGAATGCCTTATTATTTGGATCCAATATATTTTGAACTTTATAGGGTACATGTTTATTATTTTCGATACAATAATTCCTAAATTCAAAAATGAAGAATTTATATAAAACATGTTCTAGTGCTTTTGTAAAAGGTAATGCAGGTGATGAATACTCTAGATTTCTTACTTCCAATTTATTTGGATATTTTTTGATTGTACTTTCTGTATCTTCGAACTGTTTAAATAATATTTCTCCTATAATCAGTTGATTTTTTGTATAATCATCCAACAATCCCCATAAATCGATATCACCTTGTCAAATTTTAGTTTAAGCTCTTTCTCCACTTCTCTAACGTTTTCGTATTTTAAATCTTTAATTTTACTTTCTACAATACAATCAATTTCTTCCAATAACTCTTTTAATTCAATTTCAAATTCCTCTGAATCTTTATCTAGATTTTCTATTCTATCTATAAATTTTTCTCTAACTTTCTTTATCTCTAAAGAGGTAACCTTAGATTTTAATTTTTCAATCTCTAATTCTAGAGAATCTAAATAAATCTCTTGAGGTAAATCACGATACATTATACACTTCTCTTCTTGATCTAGTAATTCTTCTCTAAATTCTTTCCCAAAAGGCATTCTCGCAATATCTGTTTTTAAACTACTTAATAAGCTTAATAATTCTAAGACTTCATGGTGCTTAAACTGATAGATCTTATCACTAGAATTTTGTTTAATTATCTCCTCAAATTTTGCCTTTTTTTTAGAAAATTCCTTTTCTAATTCCGAAATAACCTCTTCTTTACTTAGTTTTTGATTTATATGTTGAAATAAATACCCGAAGCTGACTTCCTTGTATGCTTTGGTGTTTAATGAATTCGCTATCCATTTTAATATTTCTACCAGAAAAGCTTTAGCTTCATTAAAAATATCCTTCCAGACTGGTTCATACCGGTATCTTCTAAGGAACTCCCTAAGTCTATCTATACAAAAGTATAGCGAGTACTCATTTTCTGCATTATAAGCTATCTCTATAATCTTTATGGGATTAGTATTATAAGGATTATCAAAATTGCGCATCAGAGGTAACAATTTATCTACCATTTTAAGTTCATACACTGTATCGGTTAATATTCTTATCAACCCACTTTGAGCCTGTTTTTGGTTTGGTTTTCTAACATCAAAATAACGTAAAAGCAAAGGAGTCAATTCATCTAAAATAAACTTATTTTTTTGAATGAATTCTTGAGAATCGCTGTGACGCTTTGGGTTTAGTGAGCGAATAAAAAATTTCAGCACATCTGGCATAAACTTTTTTCGGTGTGGGTAAATAAAGTTCTTTTGTGATTGTTCAATAATCCATGAAAATAGATAGTACCTAAAGTTGACTGAGAATTGTGAACTATGATCCTGAATGGTAATAAGCGATTGACCTGCAGCAGCATAGTCTAATTTATTAAGTTTATTCTTATACTCTTTGATGTCATTCAATAAGTAAAAAAATTCGTTGCCTATTCGGTTATCGCTATTTGCTATTTCTTCTTCAGAAAGAGAATCAATATCTTTGTTATATTTCAACATCAATGAAACCTTGTTAGAAAAGTCATATCGCTCTTTAGAATAAGCTGTATGATAAGGAGAAATGGGCAAGATAGGGTTATCTATGGAAATATTAGTAGCATTAATTAAAGGAAAACAATCAATTAAGGTATTAATTGCTTCTTTAAAACAGTTTTGATGCCAAAAATTCTGAAATTTGTTCAACTTCTCATTTGTATGTGTAAAGTATTTCATCTATTTTCTCCTTTAACAATTCAAAGAAATTATTATTCAATGAGTATGTAGTATTTCTTGTTTTAATTTTATAAATTATTTAATGGATTAACAATTGTTTTACAGTAAAGTGTATTTTGATAATATATGAAACATAATGTCATGATTAATAAATTAGGATCTATATAATATTGTTAACTTCGTTTTCTATTTGGTAATAAAGATAGTAGTTTTCAATTGTAAGACGGGAATTTATTATACAGAAGATAACAAGTATACGGTAAACTTCAACTTAATAAATATATATTATTTATATGAATTAATACAAGAAGGGTTGCTTTTCCAATGAAGAGTAACCCTTTTCTTATGATTGGAGGAGTAAAAAGTGATATATCGTGAGATTAGATCAGGCAAGCAAGGAGTATTAGAATCATCTGTTTGTATGAATCAACCAGCAAAACGAGTCGACATCGTAAAACTAAAAATGGTAAAAGAGAGCAGTCTTCTTTACAAAGAAAGAAGAGTGAAATCTCCCGAAGATGCAAGTTTGTTGTTTAAGCAATTTCTAGATGGGGCTGATCGAGAGTATTTTATTGTGCTTTGTCTTGATATTAAAAATCAACCTACTGCTATCAACGTTTGTCATATTGGTAGTTTAAATTATAGTATTGTACATCCACGTGAGGTGCTGAAACCAGCAATTATTTCAAATGCTGCTTCAGTTATTGTTGCACATAATCATCCTAGTAATGATCCCACTCCAAGCAGAGAAGATCTTGAAGTTACAAAACGACTCATTGAAGCAGGAAAAGTTGTAGGTATAGATGTGTTAGACCATCTTATTATTTGTGAGGAGAGTTTTATTTCACTCAAAGAAAAAGGGCATATGTAAGAAGAAATATAATTTGCCTATGTCATTTAAATAAAAGGAGGAAGGACATATATGTTTGATGTAAATCAGAGGCGTTATGCTACAAAAGCGGTACAGAATATAATTCCATTCGAATTACAACAATTTTTATGGCTTATTATTGATTGTCGAAAAGCTGCTGGAGATCAATTGGATTACTTACAAGTATTTGAGTTGGAATCAAATCAGGAATATCAACTTGTTTGTAATACACAGGAGTATCCGCCTTTGCAATTGGAATACAAATTTAAGTTGAGTTCTAAGGGAGGGATTAATTGTAAAGTGTGGTTAGTGGATAGTGAAGAATATGCAACTATGCTTTTACCATCAGATTACTAAATAAGGAATAACATTGAAAGTAGAGGTGAAAAGGATGAGTTCTAAATCTGGTGAGATCATACTTGAAGTGATTAAAGTTATTATACAAATAGTTGGTAAGAAAGATAAGTGATTAAAATTACATTTTATATAGAAGAGATTGAAATAATTCTTTTTATTTATGTGCTTCTAGGTGTCTTCGTGAGTGGCAGGATGATTTTATTTAGAAAAGAAAGATTGTATTGAAATATAGTTATTAACTGCTAAGAGCTTATAAAGTAAATAAGAAATAAATGTAAGTAGAAATACTAAAACGATAATATTTTGTTCATAGATAGACTACAGAAGGAGCAGTTAACAAATAACTTGTTCCTTTCTTTTTTTGAGTCATTATTCTCTATAAAAAATTACAAAATTACAAGATTACATATTACAATATGGAACTTTATCTAGAAAGATAAATATAATTTTATTATGATAATTATGTGTATTTCTTATTTATCTGGTTTTTTCATTCCTGTTGTAATGTTGTTTACATAGTAATTAAATTTTATTGGGGAGTTTGAAATGGACACTATAAAAACAAAAAAGCTATACAACAATTTAGAAAGTAAAAGACTCGAGCGAAATGAAAGAGAAGCAATTTTTGAGATTAGTAAAGAGTTTAAACGTATTTTTAAAAAGCATAAAGTCAATATGTCGATAAGGTGGAATCTTGATATTACAGGTCCTAACGATCAGGTGATTAATAATTTTTTTATATACCCAACTCATAAGATATACTATTCAAGTGGTAGAGAGGAAAAAGAAGTAGGACTAAGAATTCGAATTATAAAATTAAATGAACGCTTGTATGATATTTTTGACATCGATTTACGAACAGAAGTGTTAGAGAAAACAGATTGGTTGGCTTCGAGTATGCTTGAGAAGCAGTTTAGGTTAAAGGCTAATAGCAATTTTATAAAAAAATACGATAAATACCTTCTTGTTATGCGTGAATATGCAGAAACAAAATTAAAGAAAAAATCGAAAATTATATACACAGATCAAACGGGATGGATAAAATGTAGTGGTAAATGGGGATATGTTCCTGTTATGAATTCTTGTAGTAACGGTATTATATATGATGAGAATTTGTTATCTAAGTACAAACTAAAGATGAATAAGGATATATTACCAGAAAAAGCTTTTCAAGATACGATGGCTATGATAGATATTACGGATAAGAAGATAACAATACCTTTGCTAGCATATACATTTCTTTCTGTAGTAACAAGCTTAATTCAATATAGCGAGTCAAACTTAAATAAGTTCTGTATATGTATTACGGGAAATAATGGTGACTTAAGTCGGATTGAACTTGCGAATCTTTTTTGTAATTTATATGATAGACAGCCGAATATAAAAAGTGTTAATGCGGCATTTCATTCTAATGGACCTTGCAGCATTGAAGAATTGCGAAGTATGTCATCCAAAATTCGCGATGGTGTTTTTATTATAAATACTGAGAAACCGAATCAAAAAATATCCATGGCCCGAAAGTTATTACATAATTATAATAATGAGAATATGCTTCTCTTGTTAAATGAAGATGAAATCAATCAAGATTTTACTTTGAATTTGAATATAAGCGATATTCAGGTTGATACATCATTATTAAACAAGGCTAAATTAAATTCTGAATCGTTTACAATGTGTGTAGCTCATTTTATTAATTTTTTTACTGAAATTTTTAGTGATATAAAAAAAAGAAAGAATATTAGAGAGGAATTGGTTGAACTTTATAAAGATTACCAAAACCTTTTTAATAAAGATGATGTAGAATATGATATAAACAAAATACACATGGATTCACTTTTATTAGTTGGTTTCAATTTGTTACTAAATTACGGAAGTAGTATTGAAGTAATAGATGATAAAATGATAGAGCATTATCAAGAAGATGCTTTACAAGTTTTTAAACATAAAAGTACAACTATTATTTCAGTGGATACAGAACGTACAAAAGCTAAACATATTTATTTTGTTGAAAATTTACTTCAATTGCTAGAAAATAACGAACCTCAGGATAAAAACGATAGTTCACTTGATCACTCTAGTAGTGTGGGTTGGTTTGAAAGTGAAGAGATTTTATATATTCCAAACAATATTTTTAAAAGAATTGAAGAGTTGCCAAATGATAATCAACAAAAAATTAGTTCTTTAAAAATGAGAAAAGAAATTTATGAGGAACTATATAAAAATAGAGTTATATTGCAACCAGATCCTGATAAAGAAATGAAAAAAATTCAAGTTAGTACCATAGAGAAAACGATAAATGTAGCTAAGTCTTCTATAAAGGCTTTTAGACTGGATTGGGCAAGAGCGAAAGAATACATAAAAGAACAGAAAGAAAAATAAAAAAGTACACGTTTTTTAACGTGTACTTTTTTATTTTGTATGTAACATTTCTTTGAGTTAAATTATATCCCCCCCTCCGCTTACACTCTTTGTATTATTGCATTTTCCCTACTCTACGAGACAGGAGGTGTTTGTGTAGTGATTGATACCATGTACATTACTTGGGAATTTACTAAACGTGAGTATGGTGCAGCTGTTAATGCGTTAGGTCTATTTTTAAGAAGTAACTCATTAAGCCCTATTCATAAAAAGAAAGGAAGTGATAACAATGCATTGATTACCTATGGTTTAGCGAAATATGGATTTGAAGAAATAAGGTTACGAAATAATAAGAAACATGGTTATAGAGCAATGGAAATTTTGTTAAGACCAAAGTTATTGGTAGATGCAGGGAATTACAATAATGTTACGCATCTTCATGAATTTGTAACTGTGCGGCATCAATTTAATTACATATTGAGAAATAAAATAGGTCTGGTTGCTCCAGATCTATTTTGTTGGAAAGTAAAAAGAGTTGATGATGCAATTGATTTAAAAGTAGACGAGCAGCTACTTTCTAGATATATGTTCTTATTTAAAAAAGGGAATTTGCCGAATTATATGTGTAATTCAAATTCATTACAATATTTTGATGCGGAAAATAATGTATATATAGGGGGAAACATAACGATTAATTGGTATGATCGTTATTTAACTCAATGTATTAAGCAAAGAAAGACAAAGAAGCAATATAACAATCTCGAGGAACTAAGAGGGAAATTTCGTCTAGAAATTCAAACTAGAGATGTAAGGCGTTATATAAAAACAAAAGATAATTCAGTTTTAACATTTTTAGACATAGAGCGAACTAGGAAAAGAATTATGTACTTCTATGATTTTATCGTGGGTTCTGGAACTTATTATACTTATGATCAAGGTATGGAGATTATTAATAAGGTTTCATGTCAAATTCAAAGGGTTGCATTGCGAAAATGCTATGAATTAATTAATCGAGAAGGAAGTATATGGAGAGCTAGAATGAAATATATAGAGATGCAACCAGATGGTAAAAAAGCTGCAGATTGGTTTAGTAAAAGATTAAATCAGATTAGAAAGCTAGAAGTTAATCCAGTTGCGTTACCTTCAGAGTGGGGAATATCAAAATTACCAAATCTGAGAGAGGACATTTTGAATTATTTCAAAGATTACCAAGAAAAACAGTCTAATAATATAGTGGACGATTAAAAGTTTACGAATGTTATGGGAGAGAAAGTACTTTGTAAGCAGTGTAATAGAGTGATGAAGGGATGGTTGCTACGCTTTGTAGAAAATACATCTCTTTTTTTGTTTTTAATAAGCTATAAAATACGACGAGGTGATTAAGCTGAATACGATTGATGGTATATATGTTAAAAATATGGTAGTTAAGCGAATAAATGTACTGTTAAAAGATGTGAAAAACAGTGATGAATTGAATAGAAATTTATGTAATTATGTGATTAGGTTAGGGAGAAAATTTGGATATGAAGGAGCAAGGATGAAACTAGAAAACTATGCTGTGAACAAAAGTGGTTATATTGACGTGATTTGGATGAATGAGTTAGGGCATATTGAGTGGGCGATATCAATAGACGGAGGTTTGCGTAAAAGATCGATTGCTAAATTGAAAGCAGTTCATACCGAAAACAGGTTGTGGTTATATTATGGGAATTCAAAGAGATTAAGAAAATTTATAGAGAAAAATGATTCGAATGGTGACATTACGGTTATACATTTAGGTGATTTTAGAAAGCAAATAAGGAGTAAATCTACTTCCAAAAACATATTGAATAAAGCTTTTTAATATCAAATAACGAAAGATGATTACATTTAATATTCCATAAACATTTAAGTAAAGATAGATTTTCTAGATAGATATTATAAGTTTGAACGTTAAGAAAAGAGGTGATCGGCAGTGTTTGAGAATTATGATGATGTTGTACACGTAGAAGAGTTAATGGAAATGTTAGACATTGGACGAAATAAAGCATACGAATTATTACAATCAGGAAAAGTTAAATCATTTAAAATTGGAAAGTCGTATCGAATTCCTAAGGTATGTATTCAACAATATGTGCTTTCTAAAGTGAACATGAAAATAGAAGAGTACACGGGAAATAGTTATTAATCTTTCAAGCAGCGATGAAATTGTCGCTGCTTTTTTACTTGTACATTTAGGAGAGTGAAGATAATGGCAGGCAGAACAGTAAAGAAAGATCAAAATACTAAGAAATGGTATTTTATTTTAACGCATGGAAAAAAAGAAGACGGCAAACCAAGACAATTTAAAAAGAGAGGATTTAAAACAAAGCAAGAAGCGCACAAAGCAATGTTAGAGTTAGAACAATCACTAACATTGGGAACATATATACAGCCAAATAAAATTCTCTACAAAGAGTATTTGTTAGAGCGATTTTTAGAAGATAAAATGACGAAGGTAAAGAAGCAAACTCTAAATACATATAGATGGATTGTTGAAAAACATATCATTCCAGCAATAGGAGATGTAGAACTAACAAAACTTAATCCGATAATTATACAAGGGTTATATAACAAGCTAACAAAAGAAAAAGCTTTGTCGGATGAAAATATTCAAAAGGTGCATACATTAATTAATGATTCATTGAAAAAAGCCGAAAGATGGGGACTAATAGCTCGTAATCCTGCTTCTCTTGTAGATCGGCCGAAAGCAGAAAAGAAAGAGATAACGGTATGGGATGTAGAAGAGGTAAGGCAGTTCTTGAAGTATGCCAAAAAGAGTGGAAGATACTATATAGCTTTTTTACTAGCTTTAACAACAGGAATGAGACAAGGAGAAATACTGGGACTTCGTTGGAAAGATGTGGATTTTGAAAACGGGTGTGTGCGTATCACACAAACGCTTAGTAGTGATGGGAAAGACTTGTTGCCATATACAAAAACAAAATCAGGTTCACGAACAATTGATTTACCAGAAGAAACGGTTACAGCCTTAAAAAAGCATTGGCTATTTATAAGGGGAGAAAGAGAAAAAAATCGTTCTTATAAGAATTTAGATTTAGTAGTATGTACAGAATTTGGTACACCTACTCATAAAAGTAATATTCGTAGAGTCTTTAAATCTATCATTAAAAAAGCGGATATCCCTAAAATTCGATTTCACGATATGAGACATACTCATGCTACGTTACTGCTGTTACAAGGAGTAAATCCAAAGATTGTATCAGAACGTTTGGGACATGCTGATGTAAGAATTACACTTGATACTTATAGCCACTTATTACCTAGTATGCAGAAAGATACGGCGATCAAATTTGGCAAAATGCTGTTTGGTGAGGATGATAAGTATTATGTTGAAGTTAATTTAGATTAAATTTGTTTAATTCCTCTTAGAGGAGATACGCTTTTGATACTCATTTCTCTATATAAAACAGGCTATCTTGTTTTTATCTATGGGAATCTTATTAGACGATAAGAGAGAATAAGGCTGAGGTAATTATTGCTAAGAAAAATGGAACGAAGATATGACCAATAAGGTAGCTCTAAAGTAATAATTATTAGGGGAGCAGTTATAGTAAAAGAAGAACCTTAAAAAATTGAAATGTACCCTTTGTAAAGGTTGTTTTGAAAAAAATAGTAATTTATATATTGTGGTATTATCCCCCTATAGTGGACAGTTAAAAGGAAGTTACTGTACTGTTTATTATGGAGGGGGTTTTTTATGGGGAAAAAGAAGAATTTTTGTAATAGGAAGAGACCAGTTTGTTGAATGGTGTACAGGCATCAGTTATAAATACTTGAAAAATAAAATGTACATTGAGATGAACAAATACTAGAGGGCGAATTTTTTTGTATTCATTCTATAGCTATACAGCTATAAGTTGTTTGTACTTAGTAACGAAACTGCTCCTTTGTATAGACTTCTATTAATAACTTATATAAGGTGATTTAAGCTAATTTTTTCAGAAGTCAACTTATTATACTGAAAAAAGCTCTATCCATTTTTAATTTATTGACTGAGATACTTAGTATAGGTTGCTATGTACCTGTTAATGGTATGCATAGTAAAATTATAAAAAAAGAAATTAGGGATTATTGTGAGAAAAAAGATTATTTTAGATTCAAACTTAAGAAGAGAATTAGAAGAATACCAAGAGAAAATCCATCTTATCTGTAGGAGGTTTAATAGAGCGGTAGATGAACTTGACATTTTAAGATGGTTAAAGAATTTTGAACCGACAAAATGGGAAGATGCACTAACCGTTTTAAGCATGGTAGAGTATATAGACGACTCGGAGATACTCGAAGCATATAACTATTGTTTACAAGTAATACTGCCCGATATTCCGGAAAAAGTCTATATCGATGAATTAATTAAAAGGAGAATCAAAAAAAGGAGAAAAAGTACAAAAATTATAGTTGTCCCAGTTGGTATGCCTGGCAAAAGTGGAACCGCCATGGTTTATTTTTTAAGAAAAACACAAATATTCGATAAAAACAAACACAGATTCGAAATAGTAGTTGATGTTGAAAAATTAAGCGAGTATAAAGGGAAAGAATACTTTTTTGTGTTTGTAGACGATTATTTTGGGAGTGGGGGCTCCGCAGCAAAATATTATAAAAATTATATTCAGGATAAGATAGGAATTGATACACCGAGTTATTGGATATCAGTTGTAGTACAAGAAAATGCTGTAAATCAATTAGAAGAGAAAATTAGCAATTGTAAGGTAATATATTGGAAAAAACATTATAAAGCATTTTTAAAGAATCGCTCTCCATTCGGAAAATACGAACGAGTTCGAGAACTTCGAGAATTCTGTTATGCATGTGGTCAACGCATAAATTGGAATGAACCGTTGGGATATAAAAATACTCAAGGGATGGTGACATTTTCATATGGGGCACCAAATAATTTATTACCTATTTTTTGGTCATCCGGGAAAAAATGGTTTCCGATTTTTCCTAGATACTCAAAAGACCGCATGAGTTGGTCTAAAGACTTCCGGAAAGAAGTTGCTTACTGGTTAAGTCTTGTTAGAGTCCTAGATACTGAGGTTTATTCAAAGATAGCTACAGGTCAAGGAACTAGGAATAGGAAAAACGGTACAGAAGAATTTAACTATATCTTAAAAATTGACTTTCAAATTTTCTGTATAATTCGCATGTTAAAACAGAGAAGAGCTATACCAGTTATATGCCAAATACTTGGTATAGCTCTGAAAGATTATGAAGACCTAATGGAAGAGGGAAGAAAAAGAAAAATATTTGATCAAAATAAAAATTTAACCCAATTTGGTGAATTAATGTATAATGAGATATTGGGTAAGGTCATTGAGTATCGGTTGAGAGAGGTTAGATCTACTATTAATGCTCCTACGGTACTTTACGTTCCCAAATCATTTCGAGGGGAGACGTAAACTTCAGTTAGACGAATCTACCTCCGTTTACTACTAGATTCACTTCATAGGGAGTGTAGAGGCTAAGGCATTTGTCTTAGTGGCATAAAGCAACTTTATAACAAGCCTGCACACCCACTTGCTTCACTGCGGGTTGCACAGGCTGTTTCAAGCGAACGCGTTCGCTGAAACAGTATTATTCAGAAGAAATTGAGGTAACTGAAATGAACGGAGATTTCCCTCGGAATGATTTTATAAATCAAGCGAAAGCTGAAGGCCATTCAAAAGAATTTATACAAAGTACAACAGAGTATGCAGAAAAATTAGAGAATCTGGGCCTTCCAGTTTTATATTCATTAAAACATCTTGCTTTAACGTTGGATATTCCATATATACAAATAAGAGAGATAATCAGGAATAGAAGGAAATATTACGGTTTATTTAAAATTAGCAAAAAAGTGAAAGGATATCGAGAAATTCGATGTCCTCAAAATACTCTTAAAGATATCCAACATTGGATACTATACAGTATTCTTGCTAAAGTTAGGACTCATGAAAGTTGTATAGGTTTTAAAAAAGGAGATTCTATAAAAAAAAATGCAACAATACATTTGGGTCAGCCAGCAATTCTTAAACTAGATTTGTATCGTTTTTTTGATATGGTTACAGAGAAACAAGTTTATAATGTTTTTAAGTCGTTGGGATATCACCCAAATTTAGCTGTTGATTTAGCAAAGCTCTGTACTGTTACGGAAACGGGCGAATATGTACAGAAACTTTACCAAGATACCTGTCCTACTAACTTTATTTACCATGATCACCCCTTTCTACCACAAGGTGCTCCTTCAAGCCCTGCGCTTGCAAACTTGGTTTTATATCGTTTAGATGTAAGATTAAAGGGGCTAGCAGATTTTTTAGGTGTACAGTATACGAGATATGCTGATGACATAACTTTTTCTGGTGAGGATGATCGTTTGCCGAAAATTAGTTTGATAGATAAAATCGTTCGAGATGAGGGTTTCTATTTGAATCACTCTAAAATATTATTGCGAAAAAAGGGGCAGCAGCAGAAAGTTACAGGCCTTATTGTGTCTGGTACTAGTTTAAGAGTACCTCGAAAATACAAAAGAGATATTTGGAAACACCTACTTTTTTTGAAAAAAAGGGGAGTAAAGGAACATTTAGAATATATAAAGAATAAAAGTGGTAGCAATAAGTCAGCTTATAGGGATTGGCTGTTAGGTAAAATTATGTTCGTCAAATCGATTGAGCCAACAGTCGGTAATAAGATGCTATTTGAATTTAATCAAATTAAGTGGCCGTTCTATGATTAACTTGTATTTATTAAGATGCTAGATTATGTTATTCTGGGGTGTTTGCAACTTATGGAAAAAGTTATAGATATTGAAGAAAGTATGTAATCTATGTCCCTTGAAGCAAATTAAGGAGAAGAAATTTAGTTTATTAATTTTAGGTATTCTGACAAATTGAAGTTTAAACTATCTGATAATGTTCGATCAGAAGGATGAGCTTTCTGGGTTTCTATGGTGTCAGGGTGACATGATTATTTAATAAGGAAACTGTGTATTAAAGTACCAAAATTTAAAAAAACTAGCAGAAAGATTTTAGTTTTGCTATCCTCTATGTAGGTATAAGAATAAAACTTAGTCCTAATAAAAAAAGTAACAGTTGAGCAAAAGAAACGGTTATTGACCAAATCTTGACCAGAATATAAGAATAAGCATCTTTGTAATACCTTAAAAGTACTAATAAATAACAAGACCCCTTGCAATGCAAGGGGTTTCTCCTATGATCCCGACTGGCCTCGAACCAGCGACCTCCACCCTGTCAAGGTGGCGCTCTCCCTGCTGAGCTACGGGATCTTCAAAAGTGCGTATGTAACAGCCTCTTCAATCTTTATGCTAAAGCAATTATATATAATGAACTGAAATTTCGCAATATTTTTTCAGTAAGTTTTAAAAGGGAAATCATATGCAATTATGCGAGTAGTATCTGAAGGGATAATAATGAGAAAAAACTTAGTAGGATGTAGCGGTCGTATTATTTAAGATATTTATCCAAAGGGTTTTCATCGTTTAAATCAACAAGTAAAGGACATAGGAATAATAGAGGTAGAGCGGCATTAGCATGAAGAAAGGTGTCATTAGATAGATACTGCCTTCCAAAACAATACGGGTAATCCTTTTCGAATGTCACGAGTATCGACCACACATCTTTTACTTTCCACTTCGTTTTACAATACGTACAACGCGCCATGGAGTTCCTCCTCATTATAAGTTTTCTTCTAGTATATTCCATTCTATTGTACGAAAGTCATTTGTATTTGGTGTGATACAATGTAAGTTGTTTTATTTTTATGTGAATGTATTCAGTAATTTATGATCATTTGCATATCGTTTCATATTTTTGCAGGATGATAGATTTTCAGTTTCAATATGCAAATTGGCCAATATATCCTTTTTACAATTTACTGAAAATCATGTATAACAGAGATACAAGATTATTTTATAAATATTCAAAAGTAAAGGGAGAATTATCGTAATGGTAAGGAAAACGTTCAAGATGCGCGTATCTAAAAATAGAACGATTTCAATTAATGGCTCAATTCTTGATGTGGATGTTACACATGATGAGTTTTTGCAAGAGTTTGTTGAGTGGGTCGATTCTAAAGGTTGGTCGTTTATGGGGATGACAGATGAGATTACACCTGAGGAAGCTAGTCAAAATTTAATAGATTCATTGATTGATGAGAAGGATAAGAAAGAATAATTCTTTCTTATTTTTTATTGTATATTTATGTTCTTCATCGTAAAAGTATGATATAGTAAAAAACAGTAAATATTCTTCCAATTTAATACAAATTACATGTAGATTGGTAGATTCAATTTTTAAACTGTGAGAGTATAGTGAAAAGGGAGAGTCATATGGTAAATTTTAAGAAAATTTTGGCTTTCATTACCGTTATTTGTTTATTTTTTTTGACACCTATGACGTTACGTGCTGAGACGAATATTGGAGTGAATCCAGAACAAGTGGCACCACCACCTAAGGAAGGGCCAAATGTTTTTGGTCAGTTTGCAACTACGATTGATGCGAAAACTGGAGATGTTTTGTATGACAAAAACGCACATCATCGTGCATTTCCGGCTAGTATGACGAAAGTGTTAACGGCGATTTTACTTATGGAACATACGAAGCCAGAGGATCAATTTACGTTTTCACAATTAGCATTAGATCAAGAGAAGAGTAATTATCAAATTGAGTTTCAACCTGGTGAGACGATTAATAGAAATACTGCACTTATGATTTTAATGGTACTGAGTGCAAATGATGTGTCGTATGCGATTGCGGAGCGTATTGGCGGAAGTGTTGAGAATTTCGCTAATATGATGAATGAGAAAGCGAAGCAATTAGGGGCGACAGATAGTCACTTTGTCACGCCAAATGGATTGCATGATCCGAATCATTATACAACACCATTTGATATGGCTATGATTACGAGAGGTGTGCAAAAGTACCCTGAGATTTTGCAAGCGATGAATACGAAAAGGACGACAGTTACGACATCTAGGCAGACGGTTTCTATTTTTAATAAATCTACTTATTTTGAAAATCCATTTAGTATTGGCGGTAAGACAGGTTTTACAAATGAAGCACGCAATACGCTCGTTCTATTAAATGAGAAGGATGGAAATCGTATTATAAATGTAGTAATGGCTTCTCAAAGACCTGAAATTTATGAAGATTTAAAGCAGATGGCGGACTATTCTTTTGGTCAATTTGTGAAGCAAACTGTACTAGATAAACATAGTTGGCATCAAAAGACAACGTATTTAAATAAAGATATTGATAGCGAGCTTGAAAAAAGTGCAGAAGTGATGCTTAAGAAAGATGAAGGAAAAAATGTGAGGACGATTTTCCGTGCGGCTTCATTAGATAAAGATTCTTTGTATCATAAAGGAATTCATCGTGGTGAGGTAGTTGGGGCAGTTGATATCACAAAGAATAATCAAACAATTGCGACGGTTAATGTTCTTTCTAAAGAAGATGTTACTTTTGCAATGCCTAAAAAAGATACGATCGAGCCTGAAGTAAATGAATCAAACGTGAAAATAATAAGCATTGGGATAGGTGCTGCCATATTATTTGGAGCCATTTTATTTGTAGTGTTACGCCGAAATACAAAAGGAATGAAATCAGAAGAAAAATAAATTACTAGTTTAAAGGGCTGTGAAGAGAATTTGTCACAGTCCTTTTTATATTGGAAATAACTAATAATTGTAAATTTTCTTATTGCATTTCCATTTCGTTCGTTATATTATTTACTTGTGTTCTTGTTAAAGAACGAAGGTGAATATTGCATACTTCAAATAATATAAAACAACGGAGAGGGAGAGAAACAATGAAATTAATTTGGAAGGTGATTAGCAACGTTATCTCATTTGTTTTATTTGCATTAATGGTTTGCTTAGCTTTTGTAGTTATTTCTTCAAAAGCTAGCGGTGGGGATCCAACGGTGATGGGATATCAATTTAAATCAGTGTTATCAGGATCGATGGAACCAACATTTTTAACAGGATCAATCATTGCGATAGAACCGACGAAAGATGGCTCTAAATATCAAAAAGGTGATGTTATTACTTTTAAAGAGAAAGATGAAAAAATTATCACTCACCGTATTATCGGTGTGAAAGATACAAATGGAAAAGTAATGTATGAAACAAAAGGGGATAACAACAATGGCCCTGATTTAGAACCAGTACTTGCGGATAATGTCATTGGGAAATATGCAGATATTACAGTTCCTTATGCAGGGTATGCATTAAATTATGCGAATTCAAAAGCTGGAGCTGCTTTACTTCTTATTATTCCAGGAATCTTTTTACTAGGCTATTCAGCGATTACTATTTTTAGTGCGATTCGTAGCATTGATGGAGAAAAGAAAGAGAAAAAAGTAGAACAATCCGTCTAGTTATTTTGGTTATAGTTTCCTATTAGGAAATTAACAAATATATATTAAGGGGATATGGACATGACTTTAAAGAAAAAATTAGGAATGGGTATCGCATCAGCAGTATTAGGGGCTGCATTAGTTGGCGGAGGAACGTTTGCATTTTTCAGTGATAAAGAAGTGTCAAACAATACATTTGCGGCTGGTACGCTGGATTTAGCATTAAATCCATCAACAGTTGTTAATGTATCCAATTTAAAACCTGGTGATACAGTTGAAAAAGAATTTAAATTAGAAAATAAAGGGACATTAGATATTAAAAAAGTACTACTAAAAACAGATTATACAGTAGAAGATGTGAAGAAAGATAATAAAGATGATTTTGGTAAGCATATTAAAGTAACATTCTTAAAAAATGTAGACAAGCATGAAACAATCGTAAAGGAAACAACGCTAGATAAATTGAAGGGTGACACACTTACTGCGGTAAATAACGATTTAGCTGCTTGGTTCTGGGATGAAAAAGGTATTTCTGCAGGTAAATCTGATAAATTCAAAGTGAAATTTGAGTTTGTTGATAATAAAAAAGATCAAAATGAATTCCAAGGCGATAAGTTACAATTAACTTGGACGTTTGATGCACAACAAGGCGATGCTGAAGGAAAACAATAAGGACAACAAAAAGAGACTATCAAAAGCGGTAGTCTCTTTTTATGTTAAAAGAGAAATATAAAAAGAAACATAATTTGTATATCATTTTGTAATTCACTTTATTATAATAAAGATATAGTTCTTGATAAAGAACGAGTTGTTCGATAGGAGAGATTAAAATGCTGAAGCCACCTCGCAAATTCAAAAAGATGCTTATATTGCCATGTTTGTGTTCTATTACTTTTTATTTAGGCTCTCAAATGATGACTTATACAGAAGCGTCATTCGTTCATGAAACGAAAGTAACGGCTACAATTTCGACAGCAAGTATTTTTCCAAAAACAGTTGATCAATTAATAGAACAAGCTAAGGAACATAAGGAAGTCATTTTGCATGAGTATGAAGGGATGAAATCAAAAGAAACTGCTACCTCCATTCAAGAGTTAGAACAGGCGCTTATTACGTGGAAGCAAGGGCGTGAGAAAATAACTGCTGAGAGAGAAGCGTTACAAAAAGTATATAAATCAATAGAAGAACCTTATAATCAAATACAAGAAGAGTTAAAAGGAAATACAACTGAATCGAATAAGCAAGTATTCTCGTATGTGAATGCTGGTTTTCATATAGTGAAAGAAAACTGTGAGTATGTTGATAAAGAGGTTAATTTACAAGTGATTGATAAAAAAATTCAAGATTTTGAGAAGTTATTAGTAGATGAAACAGCAAACCCAGTGAGTGAGGTTGAGAAGCAAAAGGAATTAGAAGAGAAGAAGAAACAAGAAGAAGCGAAAAAGCTAGAAGAGAGTAAGAAACAAGAAGAAGCGAAAAAGCTAGAAGAGAGTAAGAAACAAGAAGAAGCGAAAAAGCTAGAAGAGAGTAAGAAACAAGAAGAAGCGAAAAAGCTAGAAGAGAGTAAG